>NZ_JAZGQA010000027.1:0-32718 GCF_048593855.1 Yersinia sp. 2542 StPb PI | reverse complement strand
TGGGGTTGTGACCTCTTCCCCATACTTCCCTGATTTTAAGAAGCTTCAATCATTACGATGAGTTATTATATTTTTATGTGTTTTTTATAGAATTAATTTCCTATTTTTAGTGCCCATAAACTTTATTATCTTAAGTTGTTTCCTGGTTTATGGCGCGACTATCTATCCGCCTCACCCATTATTTTAGATGTGCACAGTTTGTTGTTATCTCGATATGAATGAAAGTTAAGGGAAACCAAATGTCCAAGGGATTTGTATTATTAGGCGATAAAACAACGCACGGTGGTGAAGTTATTTCTGCAACATCAAGCATGGTCGTGAATGGCAAAAAAGTGGCACTGATGGGCGACATGATTAGCTGTCCTCAAACAGGGCATGGCGTCAATGCCATTATAGAAGGTTCATCTGAATGGGCTTCTGACGGCAAAGCTATTGTCGTTGATGGTTGCCATTGTGAGTGTGGATGCCAGGTTATCTCCAGTGCGCCAGATTGTTCAATAGGATAAAACATGGGTTGGGATCGCCAAAAACCGTTTATAACAGAAAAGCCCTCGCCGCCCTCGCTGGGACGTTGGTTATTAGCTGGAGTGTTGTCCATTATTGTGGGGATTTTATTGTTCTCACTGCATGTTGCCGACAGACTTATCGGGTTACAGACCGTCAATATCTGGGCTGCCTCAACGATACCCATTATCGGTTGGGGGCTGGCATTCTGTATCCGGGGTTATATGTATGGTCGAGACCTCAGTCACTACACTTTCTTACAAGATGAAGCGCAACAGGCGCAACAAGAGTGGCAGACGTGGGCTGAGCGTTATATGGCTGTACTGGCAAGTTGTGTTCTGTTACCGGACGTTATTACTGTCTCATATCTGGCGAATAAACCAACAGATGTAGAATTTCAACGCGGGCTTGTTCGCCGCATTGATTATCTCCCCGAAGACAAAGGGACAGAATATCAGGCCATCATGGCCCTGCTCGCTAGCATCCAACAAGCCCTTAATTCCTTGCCCCCTGATATTGAACTGCGTGCGACTCTCTTGACTGACAGCGATCCGGCAGAATACGAACAACTGCGAGCTGTCTGGGCTCAATGCTGGGATAAGACTATCCCCACCCGCTTTGCGCCTATAACGCTGACCCTGTCTGCCGATATGCCATACAGCAAGATAGAGGATGGCATAAAGAATGCCATCACTGGTGCAGAACTGATCCTGGTGTTGCAACTACACGGCGATGAGAACTACTCCGACGGGCTGGCTGTATTCTTGCTCACGACCGATGACATGGCACAAAAACACCAATTACCGATACAAGGGCGTCTGCTTCGCCCGATGCAACTGAATATTGCACAGGCAGAAAGCGAGCTTGCCTTGTTTATGGAAACCCAGTCTCTGGCCTGCCGGGCGGGCGGGATCTTGGGGGATAGCACTGAATTGATGTCATTGACCCCGAAAATAATTCCTGTTGGTCACCAGTTAGGAGCTAACTTCAGCGCTGAAAGTGTATTGATACAAGAATCATTAACCGGTATTCCGGGGCCATTCTCTGCCTGGTTAGTGGCAGCGTTTGGGTTGGATTTTGCTTATTACTACGACGTGCCTTATGTCGTGTTTTCATTTGGCCCCGAGTGCGGGGTAGTCAGTACGGTTTCTCCAGGAGTTTGCAATGAAGATGTTGAGTAATCCGTGGCGGCAGGGCAGTGGTGCGGTATTAGCAGTTGTGGTGTTGGCCGCTGTTGGTTGGCTAATATGGCAATATGGCGACACCGTCGGGCTAGATAACCAATATAAAAAACTGTTCGCTTTCCTATTGGTGATGTTGATCACGGTACTTGCCCGCCTGTCCCCAGCGATCTCCGGTTACATTAAGCGGCGGCAACATCGGGATAATGGGCGTGATCACGGTATTTATCCCAACGATGAATCACGACTGGCCCCGACACCGCCCCGCAGTACCAGAGTAAGTGAACTGCAACAGACTCTCCGGACTCGCTATGGTTTCTTCTGGCCCCGCAAAGTGCGCATTCTGTTACTCACCGGCAGTGCGGCTGATGTTGAGCAGCTCACCCCCGGGCTGACGTCGCAATACTGGCAGGAAGACAGTGGCACCGTGCTGTTGTGGGGAGGCGATTTGGGGGCGCAGGCTGATAGCGCATGGCTGAGTTCTTTACGTAAATTGCGCCGCCGCCCGCTAGACGGGGTGGTCTGGGTGACCTCAGCCCTGGCTCAACGCACGACACTTGGTCAGCAAGCGTCTAAAACAACCCTCACCGCTGATATGATGGACAGCGTGGCACAAGCGTTCGCGGCACGTTTTGAGCTGCTCGGTTGGCGGCTGCCGCTGTATGTCTGGTCACTGCATGCCGATGACGGGGCCGATCGCATCACCCAATCCGTCGGCTGTTTACTACCAGTGGGGTGTAACGCTGGCGAACTGAGTACACAGCTTGCCGGGCTGCTGCCGTCGCTGATTGAGCAGGGTACACAACAGATTAGCAGCAACACCCAGCACCCATTCTTGTTGCAACTGGCCGATCAGTTAGCGCGTCAGCCAGATTCTGTCGCCGGCCCGTTGGCGACTCTGCTGAATCCCTATCGCCCTTCACCGTTGGCGGGGGTGATATTCAGCCCGGCGTCCGTCAATGCAAAACGCAGCGTGAAACCCCACTGGGGCAAGGATAACCGCTGGGATGTGTTGATTGATTCACTGCCATTATTGCCCGCAGGCTTAGCCGCGAAAAAGCTGGGGTTTGCCTGGCGTAAAACGCTGGCGATGGCGCTGGCGGGCATCATGGTGTTGTGGGGGGTGGGCATGGTGATGTCATTCCTGGTCAACCGAGATACGATTAATGCCAGTGAGTCTCAGGTGAAACTGGCGGCTAATGTGCAGCAATCGCTGCCGGCGCGTCTGCAAGCGCAACTGGATCTGCAACACACGTTAGGCAGATTGCAGTATCGCCAGCAACAGGGCGCACCTTGGCACAGCCGATTTGGTCTGAGCCAGAACGATGCTTTACTGGCCGCACTCTGGCCACATTATTGGGCCAGCGCCACCCCTCTGCTGCGTGATGCCGCCGCCCGTCACCTTGAAGAACAACTCAGCACCATGGCGCAGCTCCCCCCTGACTCTCCGTTGCGCGACTCGCTGGTAAAACCCGCTTATGAGCAGTTAAAACTCTATCTGATGCTGGCGCGCCCGGAGAAAATGGATGCGCCATGGTTTAGCACCACGCTGCTTCATGACTGGCCACAGCGCAGTGGTGTGCCGGACAGCCTCTGGCAGGGTAGCGGTCCCGCTCTACTGGATTTTTATGCTCGTAATCTTTCCCTGCACCCGGCCTGGCGTCTGAAGCTGGATGAAAATCTGGTCAGTCAGGTACGTACCCGGTTGATCAGTCAGATGGGTGCCCGTAACAGTGAATCTTCGCTCTATCAGAAGATGCTGGCTCAGGTGGCGAATCAGTATGCTGATCTGCGCCTGTCTGATATGACCGGTGATACTGATGCTGAACGGATTTTTACCACCGATGCCGTGGTGCCGGGCATGTTCACCCGTAGAGCCTGGGATGACGCAGTAAAACCGGCGATTGAAAAAGTGGCCAGTGAGCGTCGGGAAGAGATGGACTGGGTACTGAGTGACAGTAAAAATACCGCATTGCAGCAGGATTCTCCCGAAGCCCTGCAGGCACGTCTGAAGGCGCGCTATTTCGCTGATTTCTCTACCAGTTGGTTGGACTTTCTCAATAGCCTGCACTGGCAGCAAGCACAGACGTTATCGGACTCCATCGACCAACTCACCCTGATGGCAGACGTGCGTCAGTCCCCTCTGGTGGCGCTAATGAACACCCTGAGCGTACAGGGGAAAACCGGGCAAACCGGTGAGGCGTTGTCTGATTCGCTGGTCAAATCGGCCAAAAATCTGTTAAACCGCGATGAGCAGCCCGCTATTGATCAGCAAGCGGGTGCACAGGGGCCGCTGGATGCCACTTTTGGTCCGGTACTGGCGCTGATGGATGTCAAAGCCGGCGGACAGGGCAATACCAACCTCAGTCTGCAAACCTTCCTGACCCGCGTTACCCAAGTACGCCTTAAACTTCAGCAGGTGGTGAATGCTGCCGATCCTCAAGCCATGACCCAGACTCTGGCGCAGACGGTATTTCAGGGCAAAGCGGTCGATCTGACCGAAACCCGTGATTATGGCAGTCTGGTTGCCGCCAGCCTCGGTCAGGAGTGGAGTGGATTTGGCCAGACGGTATTTGTCCAGCCAATGGAACAGGCGTGGCAGCAGGTATTAACTCCTGCCGCTCAGAGCCTGAATGCCCAGTGGCAGGCATCTATCGTCGATGACTGGAACAGTACCTTCGGCGGGCGTTATCCCTTAAAAGATACCAGCAGTGAAGTGTCACTCCCGCTGCTGGCACGTTATCTCAACAGCGACAGTGGCCGTATCGCCCGTTTTCTGCAAACCCGGTTGAATGGCGTGCTGCACAAAGAGGGCAGCCATTGGGTGCCGGACAGCATTAATGCTCAGGGGCTGACATTTAACCCAGCATTCCTGAAAGCGGTGGACCAACTGAGTTATTTGTCTGACGTGGTGTTTGCCGACGGTGAAGCAGGCATACGCTTTGAACTGCGCCCCGGTACCGCGAAAGATGTGATGCAGACTGATCTGGTGATCGACAGCCAGAAGCTCAGCTATTACAACCAGTTGCCAGTGTGGAAACGTTTCACCTGGCCCCATGACACTGAAGCACCGGGTGCCAGCCTGAGTTGGATAAGTACCCAGGCCGGTACCCGACAGTTTGCCGATCTCCCCGGGGCCTGGGGGTGGATCCGTTTACTGGATAAGGCTCAGGTCACACCGTATCAGGGTGTCAACAGCAGTTTTAATCTTAGCTGGAAAGCGCCTGATGGCAGGCCGCTGAACTACACCTTACGGACTGAAGCTGGAGAAGGCCCGCTGGCGTTACTGAAACTGCGTAACTTCGTCTTACCGACGCAAATATTCAGTGTGGATGCCACCGGTGGCGCTCAGAAAACGGATACCGCAACAGAAGAGGGATACTGATGGCTACGTTGCACACCTTACTCAGCGCCTGCCATGCCGAACAGCAGGCGCTTTCGCAGCAGGCCCAGCAGCAGATTTCGCTCTGGGAAAAATGGCTGGTCCCCATTGCCCCGGATTCACCGGTGGGTGATGACCCCGGTTATGACGATGATTTCCAGCAGATGCGTGAAGAGGTCAACAAACTGTCCGGCGCAGATACTGGTTTGGTCTGTGCACTGGCGGAGAAGCTGCTGACCGGTGCGTGCAAAGATGTGCGCGTCGCGACCTATTATATCTGGGCGCGACTGCACATCGATGGCGAAAGCGGGCTGGCGGATGGCCTGGCTCTGCTGGCCGGGTTGGTCCAACGTTTTGGTGATGCACTGCATCCACAACGTGGCAACAGCCGCAAACTGGCACTGGAATGGTTGGCGGGTAGCCGGGTGTTGGATAGCCTGTCACTGTACCCGGAAGTCACAAAAGCTGACTTTGAACGCATTGTGGGCGCGTTGGTGTTAACCGAGGAAAGTGTTGGCGGCTGGGATGCGTCCATCCGCCCTCAGTTCGCTAGCCTGTATGCGGCATTAGAAAACCGGCTAATGCAGTCCGGCGGCCCTGATGCCGTTATCCCACAAAACAGCAGTCTCCCTCGTCACTCTGCGCCTGATGCTCCTGCGTTGAAAGCCGTCAGCTCCGGGCGTGATTTGCTCGATCAGGCAAAACTGCTGGCGGTTTTTTTGCGCGACCAGCCGAACGGCTGGCTGTCGGGGCATCATCTGATGAAAAGTATTCGTCTGGACACCCTGCATGAACTGCCGCCACTGGCAGCTGACGGATGTACCCGTCTGGCTCCGCCGAAGCTGGAGAACCGCGCACTGCTGAAACGTCTTTATCTGCAACAAAGCTGGCTGGAACTGCTGGAGCAAACCGACATCCTATTTGCACAGGGCGTTAATCACCTGTGGCTGGATCTCCAGTGGTATACCCATCAGGCACTGCTGAAAACGGGCGCACCTTACGAGCGCTGGGCTGACATCATTCAGCAAGATTTAAATGGTCTGCTGACCCGCCTGCCGGGGCTTGACGGTCTGGCATTCAGTGATGGTACACCTTTTGCTGATGAGGTGACCTTGCACTGGATAAATCAGCACGTCATGGCAGCAGAAAGTTGGGGCAGTGAACCGGCGGCATCCGCCAGTACGGCGGGTGATGACGATATTTTGCAACTGGAGCCGGAAGCGCTGGCGCAAGCCGACAGCGAAGGTGTGGAAGCGGCGCTGAATTGGTTGCAGAACCGTCCGGGTACCCGCACCTCTCGCCATCAGTGGCTGATCCGCCTGCTGATGGCGCGGGTCGCCGAGCAGTACGGAAAAAACGACATGGCATTGCATTTGCTGGGTGAACTGGAGGGGAACGCGACCTTGATGACGCTCACCCAATGGGAGCCGGAATTACTGTTTGAAGTAAAAGCCCGCCGCCTAAAACTGCTGCGCATGAAAGCCAGCCGAACCGAGTCGGACAAATCACGCTTGCATGGCGAGATGGAAAACCTGCTCGCCGGATTAGTGGCCCTCGACCCGGCACGGGCTGCGGTGCTGTGTGGTTAATCGATAACCCTATCCTGATAAAAAGAAAACCATGAAAGACCTTACCCTGCGTTATTACGACGCCGAAATGCGCTATCTGCGCGATGCAGCTAAAGAGTTTGCCCAAACTCACCCTGACCGGGCAGCGATGTTAGACCTGGATAAACCCGGTACGCCTGACCCTTACGTCGAACGCCTGTTTGAAGGCTTTGCCTTCTCCATGGGGCGATTGCGCGAAAAAATTGATGACGACCTACCGGAGTTCACCGAAGGGCTGGTGAGCATGTTGTGGCCGCACTATCTACGCACCATTCCCTCGCTGTCGGTGGTGGCGCTGACCCCGGATGTTCCGGCGATGAAAATGGCTGAAATCGTGCCCGAAGGCATGGAAATCTATTCCCGCCCCATTGGGCCGAAGAATACCGTCTGCCAGTACCGAACTACCCGCGATATGGTACTCAACCCGCTCGCCGTCTCAACCGTGGTGATGGCGACCGAACCAGACGGCCGTTCGGTGCTGCGTCTGCGACTGGCATGCAGCCCACAAGCTGACTGGTTGCAGGTGGACTTACGTCGCTTGTGTTTTTATCTGGCGGGAGAGGCGGCGGTCAGCAGTGCGTTACATCTGGCCCTGACCCGGCGTCAGGCCGCGCTCTATTTGCGTCTACCCAATCAGGTTGATCGAATAAAACTGGATGGTTGGTTTTCGCCCGGTGGCTTTGCAGACCAAGATTTGCTGTGGCCCAAAGGCGACAGCGCATTCAGCGGTTATCAGCTATTACTGGAATATTTCACTTTCCGCGAGAAGTTTATGTTCGTGCATCTGAACGGGCTGGAAACCGTGACGCTGCCAGCGGGTATTGCCTGGTTTGATATCGAAGTGGTGTTTGATTGTCAGTGGCAAAGTGATCTGCCGGTCAGGGATGACGCGCTTAACCTGCATTGTGTACCGGTGATTAACCTGTTCTCGCTGGAAGCTGACCCGTTAACCATCAATGGGCTGGAAAGTGAGTATATGCTGCGCCCGCGCCGCTTGCAGGATGGGCACACCGAAATTTACTCCGTCGACGCTGTGACCGGTTCGCAACGGACATCCGATGCCACCTATGTTCCTTTTACCAGTTTTCGCCATCGCGGTGGAATGCAGCGACGTCATGCGCCGGAACGCTATTACCATACCCGCGTAAAACGAGGGGTGACCGGGCTGCATGATACCTGGTTGATCCTCGGCGGCCAGCAATGGGAAGCGGACCGATTGTTTACCCGCGAGGCGGTGTCACTGAAAATTACCGGTACCAATGGTCAGCTCCCGCGCAAAGCGTTACAGAGCACGTTGTTGGACCGCTGCGAAGCAGTGTTACAGACGCCGCTGAAAGTACGCAATCTCTGCAAGCCTACGTTACCCTCTTATCCCCCGGCGGAAGACCATTTCCAGTGGCGGGTACTGAGCCATCTGGGCTCAAGTTACCTCAACCTGATGAGCAGCGCACAGGTGCTACGCGGGACGCTGGAGCTGTACAACTGGCAAGGGGATGAACTGAATAATCGCCGTCTTGATGCCATTCAACAGGTGCAGCACCACCAGACGCAGCGTTTTGAAAAGGGCTTTCTGTTACGGGGTATCGACATTGAAGTGACACTGGATGGCAACGGCTTTACCGGCGAAGGCGACATTCATCTGTTTGGCGAGATGCTCAACCGTTTCTTTGCCCTTTACGCTGACATTCATTTGTTCAATCAACTCACTCTTATCGTTCAGCCTGCCGGGAAATGTATCCGATGGAAAGAGAATCACAATCAGCGTCTGCCCGGCTAATCGAACAACTGTGGGATAAACTGCCGTATACCCAGTTTTATCGCTTCTGTCAGTTACTGGAGCAAAGCCAGCCGGATGCCCCGCCATTGGGTAGTCACTGGCAGGTTAGGCACGATCCGGTGCGTTTTCGCCCCCATCCGGGCATGGGGTTTCCGGCCAGTGAATTTAAACGGGTGGAAATACCCGCGCATGCACACCTCCCACCGACCATCCGCACCACCTTTATGGGACTGTATGGCGTGGAGTCGCCACTGCCTACTTCGTATATCGACGATATTACCCAGCGCCGGGAAGGGCATGAGGCAGTCAGCGACTTTCTGGACATTTTCAATCACCGATTGATCACGCAGTACTACCGCGTCTGGCGGAAGTACTCTTATCCGGCCAGCTTTTCGCCCGGTGGCACCGATAAAACCTCTCGGTATCTGCTGAGCCTCTGTGGTCTGGGTATTGAGGGATGTGCACAGAATATCGCCACGCCGGTGTCTCGTTTTCTGGCACTGACTGGCATGATGCGCCTGCCCACTCGCACCAGTGAAGGCATTATTGCGTTGGTTCAGTTGCTGGCACCGGAAACCGATGCCCACGTGATAGCGCATGACCGCTGCCGTATCCCCTTGCGCAATCCACTGGCCCTGAGCGCACGTCACCCCGTCAGCATGAGTAACAGCCCGGTAATGGGCAGTCACGCGGTGGATGTTAACAGTCAGGTATTACTGCAATTGAAAACCGATAACCCCGATGAAGCCCGAGAGTGGTTGCCCGGCGGGCAGTTACACACGGATTTGATGGCGTTGTTGCATGTGTATCTGGGGTCGCGGCTGCATGTGCGTTTACAACTGACGGTGTTACGCGCGCTACTGCCCGACGCACAGCTCTCCTGCCAGCCGAAAAGCACCGGTATTCTGTTAGGCAGAACCGCCGTAATGCGGACACAGCGCGTCGCGTCAACCACACCCACCGACACTGAAATGATCACAATTAATCTGGGCCGCTATCAGCGTGTTCAGGAAAATCTTCACCGAAGGGACACCGATGAATATGGCGATTACCGCTGGTAAAACACGTTTTGCATTACTGATGCTGGTCATGGTATCCACTCTGAGCGGATGTGGACTGACTCAGAAAGTGAGTGACGGCACCGTCGCGGTGACAAAATCCATTTTTTATAAGCAGGTGAAAACCCTGCATCTGGATATACAGGCGCGGGATGCGGTAAACAACAACGCGACCGGTGCCCCACTGGCCACGGTGGTGCGCATCTATCAGCTACAAGACCGCAAAACATTTGACGGTACCGATTATCCCTCATTATTTGCCGAGGACAGCCAGGCCATCAAAGCCGATCTGCTTGCTGAAAAAGATATCCGTATTCGTCCGAGTGCTGCGGTGTCCATCGATATGCCGATGGACGAAAAAGCGCAGTATGTGGCAGTCGCGGGTATGTTTCTGGCACCTGATATCGCTAACAACACCTGGCGGGTGGTGTTGAGCCGTGACGACCTCGACCCCGATAAGGCTCGTCAGATTGAACTGAATAATCATGGGATGATTCTTTTACCCTTGAAGGATAAGTAATATGCCCCAGCCTTCTCTCTATGAAATGCTGTTCGGCAACGTAGCGGGTGAGCTTGACCTTCATCAGGTGAGCGAAACCAATCAGGTCATTCTCTCGGTGCTGGATAATATGCAGCGCATTCTCAATTGCCGGGCGGGGACACTCAGTCATCTGCCCGATTATGGTCTGCCGGACATGAGTGAAATCCTACAGGGATTGCCGGGCAGTGCGCACGCGCTGCTGACTACGCTCTCAGCCACGTTGCTAAAATATGAGCCACGGCTGAAAAGTATCAACGTGGTGCTACTGCCACAATCCGCTCCTGGCCATCTGGAGTACGCCATTGAGGCGGAGCTGAAAGGTCTGGGACTGGTGCGTTACGGCACGGCATTTATGCCGGAAGGCCGGGTGCTGATACGTCATCTTAAACAACAACATTATCTCAATCCGGGTGAGTCATCTTAACGCCTATTCAGGGAAGACAAACACATGATATCGAATACTGAGCGGACGGTTAAAACCGGCGGTGACCCCCGCCATTTTGCTGAATTTAGTGCCTTACGTGACGAAATCGGCAAATTACATCATCCCGCTCGCCCGGATGTTGACTGGGGGCGGGTCGAGCAGCTTTGTTTGGCGCTGTTTCGCCAGAACGGGGTTGAGTTGCAGACCACGGTAGATTTTACCTTGGCACGTACGCACATTGCCGGTCTTGCCGGGTTGTGTGAAGGGTTAGAGCTGCTGGCGGGCTTGCTGTCTCATCAGTGGAGTGCATTATGGCCGCCGCAAACCCATGCCCGGGTGGCGTTATTGGCCTGGTTGAGTGACCGGTTGCAGCAAGTTTGGCGCACCATGACGTTATGCTACGGTGACCTGGCTCAGGTGTACCGGGCAGAGCGTGCGTTGGAACAGTTGTGCACGCAGTTGCAAACGCTGGAGCTCAAACATCTGAGTAAATTGGATGGGGTGCGCCTGATGTTGCATAACGCCGCACTACGTCTGGAGAGCGCCGAAGCCGCCGCTGATACGCCAGACCGATTGAGTATTCCGGTACGGCATGCCGGTGTCTCTGAACCACAACGACAGCCACAACCGACATTCTCGTCGGCTGCGGTCAGCGAACCACTGGTTTATCTTGTCAACGAACCGGCCCCGGCGCGTGTTGAGGTGGAGTTGTCGCCGCCTTCGCCGCCCCCACCACGTTGGAAAGCGGGGCAGGGGTTTGTCGCCGGGCTATCGCTGATGGCCGTTTTGATGGCGGGCAGTTTCTTTATCTGGCAGTCGCTGTCATCTAATCCATTGCGCGAGGCATTGCTGACCAGCGTCGCGCCATTACCTGCGCCACTGGCCGCCAAATCAATCGATGAACTGAGAAAACAAACCTCAGATGCTGAGTTGGCACGATTGGCAGGCCCGGTGCTGCAAGGCAGTGGCACACAGTTGGAACAACTGACACAGTTACCGCCGTTATGGGCACAAATGCGGGGGGATGGGGTGTTATCACAAGCGCAGCAACTGTGGCCCGCCAGTCAAGAAGTCAACCGACTGAGTGCATTATGGCAACAACAGCGAGAAGCCGGTGCTGCGCCATTGGTGGAGTTGAAACACTATGCATTGGCACAAGAGCGTTTGCGGCAACTGGCAGAGCGACTGAATGGATTGGATGAAAAGAAGGGACGCTATATGACGGTCTCGGAGCTGAAAACGGTGGTGTTTGCGATACAGCAGCCGCTGGCAAAAACCTTACCGCTGGAAGAATTGTTGCGTCAGTATCAGGTACAGTCCGAGTCAGGGCAGACTCCGTCATCGGCACTGCGCCAACAGATAGACAGCCGGTTTAGTCAACTGCTGAACCGCTATGCGTTGCTGGCGTTACCCAATACGGAACAGCACCCATAGCTGAGACGGCCGTTATCCCTATAGCAACTTAGGGGTAACGGTTGTAATAAATCTGCTAGCTGACAAGACGAGGGTTTTCATCAGATGATTTGAATAATTTTATACATTCAAATCAATTAATCTTGGCATTCATACAGATAAAGACACATATTTGGCAATGGTATTTGTGAAGGCAGAGGATGTCACTGCGGACCCCCTGCTACAAGCGCGTGATGTAATTAAAAGTTGCCCAAAATGAATAAACAAAAAAAGTATGAAATAGCCCCATTGAAAGATAGCAGTGAGAGCCTGCAAGGTATTGAAATCAGTGCGGAGAAAAGTGAGTGAACGCGAACGCCACGGTCCCATCTTCCCGACATGTATTTCACTATGCCCCGTTTCGAAACTTGTTTTTTGCCCGCCTCCTCACGGTATTAGGTAATGGAATCGCACCGATTGCACTGGCGTTCGCGGTGTTGGATATCGGCGGTTCCGAAGCAGATTTAGGTCTGGTGGTAGCTGCACGTTCTGTTTTCAATGTTGCCTTCTTATTGATTGGTGGAGTACTTGCGGATCGTTACTCACGAAGTAAGGTTCTGCTGTCTTCATCTGTCATTGCCGCCTTATCTCAAGGGATTGTTGCCTGGTTGGTGCTGGATGGAACAGCAACAATTATGTGGTTAGCAGTCCTTGGGACGATTAACGGCGCGGCAGCGGGCATTGCCCTTCCTGCTTCTTCAGCAATGGTTCCACAAACCGTGCCCGCACGTAACCTCAGGGAAGCGAACGCTTTTATCCAGTTGGGGGTCTATGGCGGGACGGTGATTGGCGCCTCACTGGGCGGGGTTCTGACGGCTGCCATTGGGCCTGGCTGGGGATTGGCCGTCGATGCCTTGGGGTTTGCCGCTTCAGCACCGCTTTATCTCTTGATTCGCACTGCCTCGGCACAGCTCCTCGCATCGCAAACCAATATCTTGCAGGATTTACGAGATGGCTGGCAGGAGTTTATTGCTCGTGCGTGGGTGTGGACTATTGTTGCCCAGTTCACTATTGTTAATGCCGCTTTTAGCGGCGTAGTGATGATCCTTGGCCCGATAGTGGCTGATGCTTCATTTGGGCGTGCCAGTTGGGGGATTATTGTTGCCGCACAAAGTATTGGCCTGATTGCCGGTTCTTTTATTGCACTCCGCTGGCGGCCACGACGCGATCTGTTTATTGGTGTCCTTCTGGTTGCACTTTGCGCAATCCCTATCACTCTCCTTAGTATGGTGTCTTCGACTGCCATCCTTATGGGGGCATTTTTTATTGCCGGCGTCGGTTTTGGGCAATTCGGTGTTGTGTGGGCACATTCTCTACAAACCCATATTCCACCCGAGAAACTCGCGCGTGTTTATGCCTATGATGCGATGGGGTCATTTGTGGCAATTCCTATCGGGGAACTTGCTGCGGGGCCTCTCGCTATGCACTATGGCAGCCGGGCCGTTTTGCTGGCTTCAGCCGTTGCTGTTGTGATAGCGACTATCGCCGCCAGCCTGACTCCGGCAATTAGGCGACTAAATAATGCCGCTCAGGTGAAGCAGCATATTTAGAGGCTTTGCCGCAGGTCATCAGGCGGCAAAGCTTGTCCAGTGATACTGTTGGCGCTTAGCTACAATATCACTGGGGGATTACAGCTTACAGTGCTCAGCGATGATGCGAATATCTTTTGGTGTGGTACGACAGCAACCGCCAATTAGTCGTGCTCCCAGGCGCTGCCATTCCCCAACCAGATCATTCAGGTGGTTGTGTTCGCCCCCGCAGGCATGCCAGGTCTTGCTCACAGCATCGTAATGTTCCCCTGAGTTTGGATACACCAGCAGCGGCTTATCAGCCAGTGCCGCAAACTGCTGTAGCGCCGGGGTCACGTTATCCAGCGCAATGCAGTTTATGCCGATGGCCAGTACTTGCTGATTGCCGCGCAGTAGCGCCAGAACTTCGGTCAGGGGGGTACCGTCACTAAGGTGTTGGCTGTCGCGTAGCGTGAATGCGAACCAGCCACCCAAAGTAGGGAATTGTTGCAGTAGTGTTAGCAACGCTTGCAATTCATCGAACGATGGCAGTGTTTCACAGGCCAGCAGGTCAACCCCAGCCTCAGCCAGTGCCGCGATACGTGGCCGGTGGAAGGCGATCATCTCATCTTGTGGCAGCTGGTAATCGCCTCGATACTCAGATCCATCTGCGAGATAAGCGCCGTATGGGCCAACGGAACCGGCAATCAGCAGCGGTTCAGCTTGCGGGTGCTGATTCAAAAAATCGTTGCGTGCCTGCTGTGCCAACTGAACACTTTTGGCAATGAGTTCCAACGATTGTTGCTGGTCGAGGCCACGGCGCAGGAAACCCTGTGGGGTCGCCTGGTAACTGGCGGTGATGGCACATTGTGCCCCTGCGTTAAAATAGTCCAGATGAACCTGATAAATTAGTTCAGGATTCTCAATTAGCACCTTAGCGGACCACAGCGGATCACTAAGAGAGCAACCTCGCGCCTCCAGTTCAGTGGCTAATGCGCCATCCAAAATCAATGTGCGATCAGCGGTTAAGAGCGCAGAGATAGGGTTGTTAACCGGCATGATTCTCTCCCAATGGTTGGTTTTTCCCGGCACGATGGGTCAGGTAATAGGTGATATAGCACAAGGCAACAAAGGGTAGCCCGCAGTATAGGGCGATACGTTGCTCAGGATCGAAGGCCAGACCGATACAGGCTAACAGGCACAGGCTGAAGCCTGCGATCGGCGTCAGCGGGTAACCCGGCGCGCGGTACTTCAGTCCCTCGATTGGCAGCCCACTGCGTAGGTAGTTGCGGCGAAAAATATAGTGGGCTGCGCAGATACTCAGCCAGACTGCGACGACGGCAAAACCAGAAATCGCTGATAGCGCGACAAACACCGTATCTGGCGCGATAACACTGGTCAACAGTGCCAACAAGCCGCCGAGCATGCTAAAGATCAGCGCATTAATAGGAATGCCGCGTTTATTGATGTGGGAAAAATAAGCAGGCAGTGTTCGCTGATTGGCCAATGACCACAGCATGCGGCCAGAGGCGTAAAGACCAGAGTTAGCGGCTGACAGGATGGCAGTCAGGATCACGAAATTGAAGATATCGGCGGCATAGGGTACACCGATACGTTCAAATACCAGTACAAACGGGCTTTTGACAACCTCGGCCTGATCCATCGGGATCAGCGCAGCCAGAATAAATACCGTACCGATAAAGAAAACACTCAGGCGGATCACGGTGGTGCGGATTGCCCACGGAATCGCTTTTTCTGGTTTCTCTGTTTCGCCCGCGGCGATACCGATTAACTCGGTGCCGGAGAAAGCGAAATTGACCGCCACCATGGTCATCAGGATCGGTAAGGTGCCGTTTGGCAGCCAGTCAGAGTGGGTTAGATTGTGCAGGAAGGGGGCGGGTGTGCCGTCCTTCATCGGCAATAGGCCGAACATCGCCGCACCGCCCAAAATGATAAATGCCAAAATGGTGACGACCTTGATCAGAGAGAACCAGAATTCGCTTTCGGCAAAGAAGCGGGTAGTGACCACATTGAGCAGAAAAATAGCCAGACAAAAGATAAGGCACCATAACCACACCGGTGATTGAGGGAACCAATACTGCATACAGAACCCAGCGGCGGTCAGACTGGAACCGAGGGCTACTGTCCAGGTCAGCCAGTATAACCAGGCAACGGTATAGCCAGTGGCTGGGCCAAGATAGCGGGAAGCATACACGTGAAAAGCCCCGGTTTCTGGCATTGCTACCGACAGTTCACCCAGGCAGAGCATTACCAGATAGACCACCACAGCACCTATCATATAGGCCAACAGTGTGCCGAGGGCACCCGTGGTGGAGATTATATAGCCGGTGTTGAAGAATAAGCCGGTGCCAATCACGCCCCCCAGAGAGAGCATCACCAGATGCCGGGCCTTCATTGTACGTTTGAACTGCCCTTCGATGGGAACAGGTGAGTGCATGATATTTTATCCGTTTAGACGTCTATATCTCTAAATGGCTGTTAGTTATACCGGCAATACCTTATGAAATCAATGCTAGATCAACAGTTATCACTTAAGAAGAGCATGGCGCGAGGGGGGAGGGGATTTAGCGCGTTAGAGGTGCGCTGGTGAATAAACACCGGCACATACTATAGGGTATGTGCCGGCTTATACTGGGTTTCCGTCTTCTGGCCGGTTGATGCCACTATGAATACTGGCTTTTAACCAAGTTGCGTAAACATCGGTAATAACAAAGACAGTTTGATCACTACTGCATTGGCGATATCCAGGAAGAAAGCACCGACCATCGGTACAATCAGAAACGCAACGTGGGATGGCCCGAAACGTTCGGTAATCGCTTGCATATTCGCAATTGCTGTTGGGGTTGCCCCCAAACCTAAACCACAATGTCCAGCAGCAAGAACGGCCGCATCATAATTCTTTCCCATAATCCGATAAGTGACAAATATGGCATACAGAGCCATGGTTAGCGTCTGCACCAATAAAATCGCCAACATCGGTAATGCCAGAGACGCCAGTTCCCACAATCTTAGGCTCATCAGCGCTATTGCCAGAAAAAGGGAGAGGCTTACGTTACCGACTACGGAGACTGCACGGTCAAAAACCTGATAAAACCCGGTATAAGTGAGTAGATTACTAAGAATAACCCCGACAAATAAGACATAGACGAAGATCGGTAATTCAAATATAGATCCCGCCAGTAACCCCGTGATATAGCGACCAGCCATCAAACAAATGGCAATCATGGCGATGGTTTCTACTAATACCAGCGCAGTGATCATCCGCCCTGACTGAGGTTTCTCGAAGGTTGTGGGTTGCAAGGCATCTTCCGCTCTGCCATTGGGAGTGGCGGAATGTTTAATGAGATAAAGGGCAATAGGACCGGCGATCAAGCCACCTAATACCAAGCCGAAAGTTGCGCAGGCCATGGCAACTTCCGTAGCATTACTTAAGCCATAATTCTCCGCAAATACGGCACTCCAAGCTGCACCGGTGCCATGCCCTCCAGAAAGTGTTATGGTCCCCACCAGCAGCCCCATCAGTGGCTCCAGCCCCAGCATTTTGGCCATACCGATGCCAACCATATTTTGCAGTAACAGCAAACCGATAACGACCACAAAAAACTTTATCAATACCTTACCGCCAGCCCTTAAGCTTGCCAGATTCGCATTAAGGCCAATTGAGGCAAAAAAAGTCAGCATTAGCGGATCACGTAGTGATGTATCAAAGCTGGCTTCCCAACCGGTCGTCTGATGAATAAGCAGAAACAGTAATGCGAGCAGCAAACCACCCGCAATAGGTTCCGGGATAGCATATTTTTGCAGCAGAGGAATATTCTGGACACATTGCCTTCCTAGCAATAGCACCAGCGTTGCAGCAACGAGCGTACCATAAGCATCAAAGTGAAACATATCGAGGCCCCACACAGGTAAAAGTGATCTGTTATTTAAGTTTTTTTAAATAGGGCTAACAAACATATATTGGAGGATTCATGGTGACGCTCCTGATAACGGTGTGGCTAAGGAACTTTTTCGTGTAGGAATTCTATTAGCATAAAGAATAGCTAAATTAACGTTATCGCTTAATTAAAGCGTAGCACGACTTTCTTTTATCCTGTGTCTTTGGTGATGCTTTTCTGTATAACATGTTGTTTACAGCATAGATAATGGAATCTGGCATCACTTATTAGTTGCCTACCACCACAGAAAATAGCGGCTCGATAGCATTATGAATTTGCTCCGAGCGATAAAGCCCGGAGCTTGTAATCTATTAGCTAATAAACTCAACGGCCCCGCCATTGAGATTATACATTGCACCAACTATTTTAATTTTCCCCTCTTTCTCTAATCCATTGAGAATGCTACTCCGGCTCCGTATTTCATTGATCGTATGCTGAACATTGGTTTTAGCAACGGCATCGACAAACTGATCATTTTTACCGGTTCTTTCTCCGTTAAATTGGGTTGCGTCAATTGCTGGCTTAATTTGATTTAACAAGCCGGTCAGATTACCGAGTTCTACGCCGTCGATTGCCCCCCGAACTGCGCCACACGAAGTATGCCCCAAGACCAGAACGACTTTTGCTCCCGCGGCCGCACAGGCAAACTCCATACTGCCCAATAAATCGTTATTGGCAATGTTACCGGCAATACGGGCATTAAATGTTTCACCAATCCCGGTATCAAAAAGAATTTCCGCCGGAGCCCGTGAGTCAATACAACTGAGAATAACCGCCGCGGGGAATTGACCTTCAGCACTGGCCCGTTTTTGAGCCAAATAATCATGCTGTTGCATTTTGCCTGCTCTAAAGCGGATATTCCCTTCTTTCATGCCAGCAATAATTTGCTCAGGAGTGAGTTTATCTCGCTCTTCACGCGTTAAAGCTGCTGCGTAAGATATCCCTGGTGTGGCTAGAGTTAATCCACTGGCGATACCAAGCACCGACATTCCTACCGCAGTTTTTAATAGTGAGCGCCGTTGTTTGGAATGTTTAATATCTGATTGATTGATTGGGGGTTGTGACATATTTATCTCCTCAAATATGATTTTCGGTACATTTTCATTTAGACACTATATGGAATAGCTGAATAGTGCTTATGAATGTAGCTTGCTATTGCTCAATAGTGAGCATTTCCAGATATTTCTTGTGGTATGAGTATCAATGAGTTAAGGAGAAAAACCCACGTGTGCGGGTTGGGCATATAAAGGCATTTAACGGCTAAACCCAATATTGTTATCAATTTAAGTTTTTCTTAAGTATCCATCATTACACTCCTTATTATCAGTAAAAGGAGCGATTATGAGCATGAATATTCAGGCACCTTACCCGTTGTTATTTGCTCAGAATGAGCAAGAAGAAAACGAACTGCAACAATATATTCAGCGGGAGTATAGCCGTGAGTTCAATGCCACTATCCCACATTTTTTACCTCATTTATTAGGACTGTATCGTGCCGATGGTGTCCTTATTGGTGCCTGTGGCCTGAATCGTGGTGATTTCGGGACTCTTTATCTTGAGCACTATTTGGACGCACCTATTGAGGTGGTCATTGCAACGCAAACCGGGCATTCAGTTTTACGTAATCGTTTGGTTGAAATAGGTAATTTTGCTTGTTCGGAATCGGGAAATGCACGAATTATGTTTGCGGCTATTTGCCGGTTGTTATGTGAGAACCAGCTTATTACTTTCCTTGTTTGCGCCAATGCCCAGCATTTTTACTTTTCAAAGGAGGATACAACGATGATCCTTTTTGAACCGTTGGCGAAAATGGCGGCGCAAGACCCTCTGCGCCCTGCATTGTGCGATAGTTATCAGGTGATTAACTACGGTGAATTACTGCCCAAAATAGCGGCATTGGCAGAGAGGTTCCGCCACCAGAAAATAGCGCGACTGGCACTCTTGCTGGATAACGGCATTGACTGGGCCATTATCGATTTGGCTTGCGCATTAGCCAATATTGTTATGATACCGGTACCGGTTTTTTTCAGTAATGAACAGCAGAATTGGCTACTGGATAGTAGCGGTGCGGATGCTTTGATTGGCCCTGCGCGTGCGGGTTGGATATCCAAAATCAATGGGCTGTTTGCCAATATCCGGTGGTGGCAAAACAGAAAGAGTCCTGTTTGGAAAAACTCAGTACTATTGCAGATAAGGCCAGTTTAGCCAACGGGTCACGTGCTGATCTATTAATTTGGTCTGCTATCGTTAAAAGCAGTTGGGCAGGAGAGAAGGGGGGCTGGGAGCATTGGATTTGGTTAAGGACGCGAAAGTTAAGCTGGAGCTGGCAATAAAACTTGATGCTAATGCGTTGGATGGCTCTGCTTATACCAGCCTCGGAACCCTCTATTATCAGGTTCCTGGCTGGCCTATTGGTTTTGGCGATAAAAAACAAGCCGAACTGTAGCTAAAAAAGCGTTACAGGTGAATCCAACCGGCATAGATCCCAACTATTTCTATGGTGATTTCCTGTTGGAGCAAGGGCGTAAAGCGGATGCAAAAGTCTATTAACAAAAAGCACTGGCGGCCCCAGCACGTTTAGGCCGAGAATTGGCAGATAAAGGCCGTCATCAGGACATTCAACAGCGACTTGATAAACTCTGAAGTTTCACTCTAAAAGGTAGCGCCACGATGCACAGAGAACGGCATAGTATCGAAAAGATAGGCTGGCTGCGGGCCGCAGTTCTTGGCGCTAATGATGGGATTGTCTCTACCGCAAGTTTGTTATTGGGTGTCGCGTCAGCCAATGCCACACATCAAAGTATTCTTTTGACCGGCATTGCAGGTCTGGTTGCAGGTGCGATGTCGATGGCAACAGGGGAATATGTCTCGGTATCTTCTCAGTCAGATACAGAAAAGGCCGCATTGGCGGAAGAGCAAGCAGAACTGAACGCCGATTTTCAAGGTGAATATCGTGAGTTAACCTCGATTTATGTCCATCGCGGCCTTGATGTAGCACTGGCCAAGCAAGTGGCTGAAAAACTGATGAGCCATGATGCGTTAGGTGCTCACGCCCGTGATGAATTGGGGATATCTGAAATCACCACCGCTCGCCCATTACAAGCGGCCTGGGCTTCTGCGATGAGCTTCTCAGCGGGCGCAATACTGCCCTTGTTGGTGGCGTTTATTGTCACGGCTGACTGGGCAATTCCAGCCATTAGCCTGTCAGCATTGGCTTCTCTGGCTATTTTGGGGGGGATTGCCGCGAAAGCAGGCGGAGCGCCAATATGGCCAGGTATTATTCGAATTACCTTCTGGAGTGCGCTTGCGATGGGGGTATCATCGGGGGTTGGCATGCTATTTGGTTCAGTCACAAGCTGAAATCAGAATAGGGCAGATCTGACAATAGAACGTTTCATTTCAGCTAGTTAAAAGAGCTATTGGGTAACAGATACATCTTCCTCTGCTGCGGATTGGCTTAACATGTAGAAAGCTGCATCAGCCTAATTTCACCACCGTAATCCCTTTCTTCGTTCCTTGCTCAAACTTGTACAATTATTATTTTCTTGTACAAGTTTGTATTAACCCGCTATGGTTAATCTATAGGTGTTTTAGGCAAGGTAAATGGCATGGCGACATACAGTATCAGTGAGGTGGCGCAACTTTGTGGTATTAATCCAGTAACACTGCGTGCCTGGCAACGGCGTTATGGCTTGTTAAAACCACAACGTACTGAAGGTGGCCATCGGCAGTTCAATGACGACGATATTGTCCGTATCCGCACGATTGTGCGCTGGATAGAACGCGGCGTCCCGGTTAGCCAGATCAAACCTTTACTCGACGGTGGTACAGCACCTGACGACAGCACTAACTGGGTAACACTGCAACAACAGTTACTGGCGCTGATTCAGGCTCCCGCACCGCATAAACTCCGTAGCCGTATCTTTGAATTAGGGCGTGAATATCCACCTCAGGCTCTGATTGAATATGTGCTAAGACCATTACGTTCACAGCTTAAGAATGACCATCAATTGCTGCATATGCTGAGTCGTTTGCTGGATGGCGTGATCATTGAATACGCGACTTTTTGTATGCTGGGTGCACGCAAGAAGCCAGGCGAGAATGTATTACTACTGGGATGGGGAAACACCGATCCTACCGAGCTGTGGATGGCCGCCATCGTTCTGGCGAAAAACAATATGCATATCGATATTTTGCCGGGATCGCTGGAATCTCCGCAATTGGCTATGTTTAAGGCCGAACGCTACTTTCTCTGCACCGATGGCGTACTCAATACTGCCAAGCGGCGGCAATTAGCAGCTTGGTGCGATGCTGGCTTGAATATTACGCTTATCGATAACCATGCTCTGCTAATCCTTGCTTCGGAGCACTGCCATGAGTAACGCTGAAGCACTGCTGGCACGTTTTTCACAATTCTATACCACGCTGGATACAGCACGTCTGGTCGAGCTATCTGATGTTTATCATCGCGATATCCACTTTATCGATCCCGTCGGAGAACATCAGGGATTGAGTTCACTTGAAGCTTATTTTCAATCGCTGCTCAGTAACTTAAGCACTTGTAGCTTTACCCTCACTGACATTCAGCACCATGACCAACAAGCCTCTGTGTGCTGGCATATGACTTATGCCCATCCCCGTCTGCGCCGTGGCAGCTTGCTCAGTTTAGAGGGTATCAGCCAGTTACGCTTTGCTGAACAGCGGGTCATCTATCAGCGTGATTACTACGATCTGGGTGCCATGCTGTATGAACATATACCGCTGCTCGGCGGGATTGTTGTCAAATTGAAGAAGAGGCTGCAAGCATGAAACACGTGGTGATCACCGGAGCCAGTTCCGGTATTGGGCAGCAATTGGCGCTCGATTATGCCGCCGAGGGCTGGCAGGTGACCGCCTGTGGACGTGATGAAACCCGGTTGATGGCACTTGGCGCGCATGATTCGGCAATTACGGCGCGTCATTTCGACATAACCGATTTGTCTGCTACGCGTAGCGCGTTGGCGCAATGTCCGGCCGATCTGGTTATTTTGTGTGCTGGAACCTGTGAATACCTTAATAACGGTGTCGTAGAGGCTGAACGGGTTGCACGGGTGCTTAATACTAATTTTCTTGGTCCGATCAATTGCTTAGATGCCCTGTTACCACAACTGTCGTCCGGGAGCAGGATCGCATTGGTGGGGTCAACAGCCAGCATCATCCCCATGTCGCGCGCAGAAGCTTATGGTGCCTCAAAAGCGGCACTTGCCTATTTTGCCCGCAGCCTGGCCGTGGATTTGGCAAAATCCGGTATTAATGTTTCGCTGATATTACCCGGTTTTGTTGCCACACCGCTGACTGACCGCAACGATTTTGCCATGCCGATGATAATCACCCCTAAGCAGGCTTCGCACTATATTCGCCGTGGCCTGGCAAAAGGGGCCGCTGAAATTGCTTTTCCCCCACTGTTCGCCGCGCTGTTACGACTAACAGCTCTACTTCCACAAGCTCTACAACGCTGGCTTGCCAAGCGTTTGGTGAGGTAATCCAATGAGAATCGCCATTATCGGCAGCGGGATTTCCGGTTTAACCTGTGCATGGAAGTTAGCTAAAAAACATCAGGTTACACTGTTTGAAGCCAATGATTATCCCGGTGGGCATACCGCGACCGTGGACGTCACGCTGGAAGGGCGCAGCTACGCTATCGATACCGGATTTATCGTCTATAACGAGCGGACCTATCCGCAATTTATTGCTCTGTTGGCTGAATTGGGCATCAGTGGCCAAGCCACGGAGATGAGCTTCTCGGTTACGCATCCACGCAGTGGACTGGAGTACAACGGCCATACGCTCAATACTCTGTTTGCCCAACGCCGTAACCTGCTGAACCCACGCTTTTATCGCCTACTGGCAGAGATTATGCGTTTCAATCGCCAATGTAAGAAAAACCTGGCGAATGGCGGTATTACGGCTCAAACGGTGGACGATTTTCTGCAACAGGAAGGTTTTTCCCCCTATTTTGCCCAGCATTATTTGTTACCGATGGGGGCCGCTATCTGGTCTTCTTCAATGACTGATATGCGCCAGTTTCCATTAGCACTGTTTTTGCGCTTTTTCGATCACCACGGTCTGTTAGACATCACCAACCGCCCACAATGGTTTGTAGTGCCAGGCGGCTCGCGTGAATATGTGCGCCGCATGTTGGCCATAATGGCAGACAACCTGACATTGCACCTGAATATGCCAGTCCTGCGGGTTGAACGCCAACCACAAGGGGTGATACTTCATAGCGCCTTGGGGCAACAACATTTTGATCAGGTGATTTTTGCCTGCCATGCCGATCAGGCACTGCGTCTTCTGGCCGATGCCAGCCCGCAGGAGCAACGTGTTTTAGCTCAGTTGGGCTATCAAGCGAATGAAGTCATCCTGCATACCGATATTCGTCTGTTACCACGCCAGCGCCGTGCCTGGGCCAGTTGGAATTATCGCTTACCTGCCAGCGACGAGCATGCAGAGAACCAACTCGCCAGCGTGACTTACAACATGAATATTCTGCAAGGCTTGGATGCGCCACAGACCTTTTGTATCACACTCAACCCACAGCAACCGATTGAACCGGCGCTTATTCTGCGCCAGTTTAGTTATCACCACCCGGTATTCAATCAGACTACTGTACTGGCACAACAGCAGCGTTCGCTGATAAACGGGCAGCACAATACCTGGTTCTGCGGCGCTTACTGGTATAACGGATTCCACGAGGATGGGGTACGCAGTGCGCTGGACGTCACGCAGGTTTTGTTGCAGGAGAACGCCGCATGAATAGCGCCCTTTACGTAGGACATGTGCGCCATCGTCGCTTCAGCCCGGTCCAACACAGCTTTGATTACCAAATCTTCATGCCATTGATTGATCTTGATGAACTGACACAATTGCCCGCGCTGGGTATTGCGTTGGAACGCTTTGCCCCAGCGTCGTTTTATCGTGGCGATTATCTGGGTGGTGGCGATATTAAACACAAAGCGCAGCAACGCATTGCACAATTGACCGGCGAAAAGTTGAATGGCCGCGTGATGCTGTTGTGCCAGTTGCGCTATCTGGGATGTTACTTCAATCCCGTCAACTTTTACTATTTGTATAACGATGATGACAAACTGTGTTGGTTGTTGGCCGAAGTTCGTAATACCCCATGGAATGAACGCCATACCTATGCCGTAAATCCAGAAGGTACCTCAACCATAGATAAAGTTTTTCATGTATCACCGTTTAACCCGATGGACATGACCTACCACTGGCGGCTCTCTGCCCCCGCACAGCGACTGCGCATTCATATCGAAAATCACCGTGTCAGCCGCGAATTTGACGCCACATTACTGCTTTATCGACACCCTCTAACGCGGGCAACGTTGCGCCGACAGTTATGGCTTCTGCCTCTAATGACACTGAAAACTGCCACCGCCATTTACTGGCAAGCACTGAAATTATGGCTGAAACGTACCCTCATTTACCCTCACCCCGCCGCCGGCGGCAAGGATGAACGATGAGTTCCTCAGAATACACCCTCGCCGATAGCACCCCTTTTTCGGGTCACAATAAAGGTGCTCGTCGCATTATTTTTACCTTGCTACAGCAGTTGCAAGGGGGCGGATTATTGCTGCGTGAAGCCGGTGTCGGTGAAATCCAGTTTGGTGATACCCAAGCCCCGCTACAGGCTGAAATTGAGGTTTATGATCCCCGTGTTTACCGCCGAATACTGTTGGGTGGCAGCATTGCTGGTGGAGAAAGCTACATTGACGGTTATTGGAGCAGTCCTGATCTAACTCGCCTGCTTCAGTTGCTGGCCAGTAACATGCAGTTGGTCGATAAGATGGAGGCCCGTTTAAGTTGGCTGACCGCCCCTTGGCATCGGCTGGTGCACCTGCTACGTGATAATAGTCGGCGGCAGGCACGGCGTAATATTGCCGCACATTACGATCTGGGTAACAGCTTCTATCAGCAGTTTCTCGACAGTGAAATGCTTTATTCCAGTGCGTTGTACAGCGAAACGGAGATGACATTGGAACAGGCGCAACAGGCTAAAATGCGTCGCTTGTGCCAACAGTTAGATCTGCAACCGCAAGATCATCTGTTGGAGATCGGTACTGGGTGGGGAGCGCTGGCGGAATTTGCCGCGCGTGAGTATGGCTGCCGCGTCACCACCACGACTATCTCGCAGGAACAGTACGTTTATGCCCAACAGCGTATTAAGCAAGCTGGATTAGAGGATCGCGTTACTCTGTTGTTTGAGGATTACCGTGAGTTGACGGGGCAATATGACAAACTGGTCTCGGTCGAAATGATCGAAGCCGTAGGCAAACGTTTTCTGCCTCTATTTATCAAACGTTGCCAGCAGCTACTGAAACCTAAAGGCAAAATGGTGTTACAGGCGATCACCATTACCGACCAGCGTTATCAGCAATACAGCAGCAATGTGGATTTTATCCAGCGTTACGTCTTCCCCGGGGGCTTCTTGCCATCGATAACCGCGCTGTGCGATACCCTCACACGCCATAGCGATCTGGTGATGTGTGACCTGTTCGATATTGGCCGTGACTATGCCCGCACGCTGCAACAATGGCGTGAGCGTTTTGAGCAGAATTGGCCTTTATTACACAATCAGGGATTTGACGAACGTTTTCAGCGCCAGTGGCGATTTTACCTGTGCTATTGCGAAGCTGGTTTTCTGGCGCGATCCATCAGTACCGTACAACTGAGTGCTGAGCGTCGATGAGATTGGGCGCCGGATTTTGGCTAACCACGCTCGGTTTTGATGCCTATTGGACGCTGGCCATTATTTGGCGTGAACAAGTAATGCTTTTTCTACTTCTGGGCGCTGCGCTGGCACTGATATTTACCCCGCGGCAACAGCGTATATGGGTCCTGTTAGCGGCGCTACTGGGTATTACCATGGATGCGTTTTGGTGCTATCTCGATATCTTTAAATTTGCTGGAGGGGGCGGTGTTCCCATATGGATGTGCGCATTGTGGCTTACTTTCACTAGCTGGTTTTATTGGCTACTGAGACGGATTATCCCGACGGTGAAAACAGTGGTGTTGTTAGGTGCGCTTACCGGCCCACTAGCCTATGTTATCGGCTGGAAATTGAATGCGATGACTCCACAAATCGCACCTGAAATGATGATCCTCACCCTATCTTTAGGGTGGGCTATTTATCTGCCAGTTGTCAGTTGGCCAATACTACGCAGGAGAATTGAATGAAAATGCTGTTAACTTTTCTTCTTTGTCTGAGTACTCAGATGGCACAGGCCAGCGATTGGACCACGTGGCCGACGGTAGGCAGTGCCACGCTACGTTGGGGGCCCTTTGATATTTATTTTTCAGTATTGCGCACACCGAGCGGACGCTATGAGGAAGGGGGATGGCCGCAGGCACTCAGTATTAACTATCAGCGTTCTATCACCCAAGAAGAGCTGGTGAACGCGACACAAGAACAATGGCAAGCCATGAAAATCAGCGTGTCTGCAGCACAGCAGCAGCGTTGGCTCAAGCAGATAGCGACTATCTGGCCGGCAGTAACCTCTGGCAGCCAACTCACTTTCGTGGGTGATAATACTGGCGGACAATTTTATTATCGCGCGCCATCTAATCCATATATTAAGCCGATTGGTGATCGTTTCGACCGTGCTTTCCGAGATGCATTTCTCGCTATCTGGTTGTCACCGACGACACAATATCCTGACTTACGGCAACAATTGACTGGAGGTATCTGATGAATATCAAAAGCCTGTTACTGGCTTTCCTGTTTGTACTGGCTGGATGCAGTGCAGATATCAATGACTATCAAAACAATAAACCTAGTTTCGATTTGTTCGGCTACTTCAGCGGCGAAACCCGCGCCTGGGGAATGTTGCAGAATTATCAGAATAAACAGACTCGCCGTTTTGAGGTGGTTATCCAGGGAGATGTTGTCGGCAATACCCTGACGCTCAACGAGAAGTTTGTTTTTGCTGATGGCGAGCACCAGACCCGTATCTGGCGCATCATCAGAAACGCGGATGGCAGCTATCAGGGGACGGCAGGGGATATCATTGGCGTGGCCCATGGTTATACCGCAGGTAATGCTTTCAACTGGCGTTATGATATGGACGTGAAAACAGAGAACGGCAGCATAAAACTGCACTTTGATGACTGGCTATATCGCCAGGATGATACCCATTTGTTCAACCAGACATCACTGCGCAAATTTGGTGTTGAAGTCGCCAAAGTGACACTGTTTTTTGAAAAGAAAAGCTAACGTTCTGTTGGTGGGTGCAATAATTCATCGAGCTTTTGGGTCGCTAATGTGGCCGTTCTAAGTCCATCACCAATACACAATTTCTATTTTTATTTGCCGAATCTGCGAAATAAAAACCAAAAAGGAAGGTTGTATTATCATGACTCAGATTTTCACTTTAACATTATCCCCTTCGCTAGACAGCGCAACAACGACGCCCAAAATCTACCCTGAAGGAAAACTACGTTGCACGGCACCTATTTTTGAGCCGGGTGGTGGCGGTATTAATGTCGCTCGTGCTGTTGTTTATCTTGGTGGTCAAGCTCATGCAATTTTTCCTATTGCTGGCCCTACAGGGGAGCACTTGAAAGAATTGCTTGATCGGGAAGGTATTGAGACGAAAACGCTGAAAACGCAGGATTGGACACGGCAGAACATGCATGTCCACGTAGACAACAGTGGTGAACAGTATCGTTTTGTTATGCCAGGGGCGCGATTGAGTGATGCTGAGTTTGATCTACTGGTACTACAAGTGCAAAACATCCCTTCAGGATCGATTTTGGTTATTAGCGGTAGTTTGCCGCCAGGTACGGGTATTGAAAAATTAGTTCACCTGATTCAGCAGGCTAAAGCTATGGGATTGCAGTGCATCATTGATAGCTCTGGCGATGCATTAAAAGCGAGCTTAGATTTGGGGGGGCTTGCTTTGGTAAAACCTAATCAGAATGAGCTATCGGCCCTTATAGGGCGGGAGTTGAAGCATCCTGATGATGTACGCCATGCTGCTAAGGAATTGGTTAATCGTGGCGCTGCCGAGCGAGTCGTGGTGTCGCTTGGGCCACAGGGAGCATTAGCAGTCGATCGTGATAACTGGGTACAAATCGTTCCCCCGCCGGTGAAGAAGATGAGTACCGTTGGGGCAGGGGACAGTATGGTTGGCGCAATGACACTGAAACTGGCAAAGGGTGCAGACCTGTTTGAGATTGTACGTTTTGGTGTTGCCGCAGGTAGCGCGGCAACACTTAATCTTGGCACGCGCCTTTGTTCATTGGAAGATACTCAACGCCTGTATGACTATATTTGTAAGAGTTCGCATCATCCTATCAGTTGGTAATGAACCGGATGCCAGCTCGTGACCTGAATGCGTGGGCAACGCGTTTAGCTAACAAAGAAAACCCGCAGCGAACTGAACTCAATGCCCTAAATAGTTGGGGCATTTTTAGGGCTGAAAATGGGTTTTAAATTTATACCTTGGTGCTTTCATACTGAACCCAACTGAATGTTGCAATCAGTTCCCGAAGAGGGGCCTAAGCTGGAACCCCAGAAATTTTCGCTGTGTAAATGCGCCAGCATTCGAACCCGTCCGCACCATTACTTACGCGGGTTATCAGTGCTGTTGTCCGACGGCTGGCGCGATTTTATCCGGAAAAAGAACCTATACATGATCTCACAGTGAGGCTTTCTGTCTCTGGCGATTGATACCTATTTCTTAGTCAGCCAGGGAGATGTAGTGCTCCAGAAGATGATATCTGCGCCAAGATAATCGTCGGCAAATTGTACAAACTCATCCTTGCTAAATGGCTTACCCGTATTGGGGTTCTTGTAGGTCAACGTCGGCTCCTGCACTGCCATGGCAATGAGTGCTAGCTTACTTTTGTATTTGTTGAAGAACGGATATGAGTTCTTCATTTGCGCTTTGCGGTTGGGAACAATATCTGGGCCGCCAAGTCCAATATTATTGGCACTCGCGAACTCAAACAGCCGGCCCATGTAATTGTGGTCGTTGTTCCATTCGCACGGCCAGAAATTGACATATTGCACCACATGGGATTTGGTGAACACCTTTCGCGCAAAGGTGAGATTTTCCATTTCGCCTGCAAAATAGTTATCGCAGGAAAATCCCTTGGGTAGCTTTTTTTCGTCAAGATCAATGGCTGTTTCGGGTAGGTTCACACCATAGACTCGACCATCGAAACGCTCTGCAATCGCTGCCAACAGAGCCTGATAACGTTGGCGCACAGCAGGATCCCATTGCTGTGCCACCCAACCCGAACCACTCGGCTTTCCTTCGCCAGGATTGTCAAATTGTGGCGATATCCCCCCACCGTACCTGGCATCATTCATCAGATAATCAGGAACGTACCTGGCATTCTGTTCGAAAAACCGATCCTGGATCTGGATGAAAAGTTTTTTATTGGCTACCTTAAGACGAGCCAAGTCCTTCTCAATTTGCGAGAAGTTGTATTTGTTCTTCTCAGGTTCGAGTGAGCGCCAATTGTAAACGATCTGCGCACCGCCAATGTCGCTACGCGCGATAATGACTGATGACGCTTCGAGGTCGCCAGAGCTGGTATAGACAAAGTTTTCTGGCATTTTAGCTAATATGGGCAGTGTCGCAGTAAGCAGTGTTATTGCGACAGTGAGCCTAATGCTTTTGGTCACGAGATTATCCCTTTTTGAAGGTTCGGTTAGGGGGACATGACTTTTACACGTCCCAGACTGGTGAGTTATCAATGTGATATAAACCCACAATCAGACCCAGCCAAGCAATTTTTCCCCATCTGGACGCAGCTCCCCATTTGGGGGATACATGTCTGTAGCGAGTTTCATGGGGATCACTGAATAATAGATGAATAGCCTAAGTTTTCATTACAAAGCCATTTTTTTGCAATAAATCTGGTTCGATCATGATATGTTTGCAAAATTAATCACTCGCGATTGCACGGGAGACATCGACTATGTTGGACAAGTCTGCATTATTACGCGTTAGCGCGCTGGCGGCATCCTTGATGCTGGTTGCCTGTAACCAGAATTCCGGTGCCAGCACTGCTGCGGTTGGAAATGTACAATCCCGCGAGCAGGCAGTCTTGCCGACCACGGCGATTGAACAGAATATACCATCGGCTGCGACAGTCGCGGCTGAAATACCGGCGGGATGCCGGATCCAGTCATCCGGCGAGTGGAAGGCATCTGTATATGCGCAGCCGCCCAGGCTTATAGTGTCAGGCGAGGTTGAAACTTCTACCGGTGGATATGAGGTCATGCTTGAGCGTGGCGGGGCTGGTCTCAATCCAGCTATCGTAATGATGGAACTGAAGGTCGTTCCGCCGCCCGCCGACGCGATGGTATCGCAGATGATTACACCCCATTCGGTAAAGACTGAAGTACCTGACATGAGTCGTGACCTGACGCGAGTTGTTATCAACTGTGGTGGTGGAAAGCTCGCGGAGATAGCAGCAATCTCGGTGCTGAACTGAGCAACCCATTGGATGATGTCGCGGGAGCTGTGTTCCGTGGCAGTGGTGGCCCAGCGCCACCTCGGCCCTGGGATACGTATCCAGCCACGCCTGCCCATTCTCGCTGTCAAAGAAGGCCTTCACTGTTCCCAGACTCTGATTACCCATCGAAGCATATTTGACCAGTGATTTATAGCGGTCCAGGTCGCCACGGACCTGAAGTTGCTCAAACAATGCGTTGGCTTCTGCAAGCAATAGCGGTTCCCGCTTTTTCTTCTCCCGCGCAGTTGCTTTCAGTACTTTATTTCTGGTCACTGTGTCAGCAAGCGTTCGCCGCCCTTGTTCTTTCCAATTGCTGCGCGAACATCGTTTGGAACCAGGCCACAGGCATATAGCACTGATAGATCACTTGCACACTGCCATCCGTTCTGCGCGCCAGTGTGCGGGTATCCAGTACTTCCCCATGAGACGGGAGTCATTCGGGGAGGCAGTCATCGCGCGAATGGTATCCACACTGACCTTATCGTTACAGGAATTCAATGACAGGATAGCGGGGAACACCATAAAACATCTTTTCATCATTATTCGTGTATCTCGAATGACCAATATGTGACGGACTCAGTGATAGCCAAAAATATCAGCATTACGCATTGATTTTATGCTTGATGCCACAGCCTCTATCAGAGACCCTGGCTATACAGTCTCTCTGAGTCTCTTGCATTAGCCTGCGTTTTAAATCCCCATGATCCCATTGACCTACATTTTATCTTTACGGACCGTTAATAACGGCCATTCGAAAGTTTTAGACTCCAGAAGGAATCGAAGGTAATCACTCGATATGGAGATGGAGAAATCCAAATATGAACAGCCTCAGTGGCCGAATACGTTGGTAGTGAGTTTATGCTTCCGTATGATTAATACGCCGTGCTTGCTCATACCGCGCTCCCCAGTATTTATTATCAAGCTTTGAGATGGTCACACCCACGCTGCTGGAGGCATGAATAAATTTGCCTTCCCCGATGTAAACACCCACGTGTCGTGTTTGTCGTGAGGTTTTGAAAAAAACCAGATCGCCTGTATCTAAAGCTTCCTTGGTGATCCGAGAGCCTTGTTTCATTTGTTCCTGGGCACTTCTTGGCAAACTCAGGGAAAACTCATCTTCAAAAATGCGCTGCATATAAGCAGAACAATCGATACCTTTACGTGTGTTCCCGCCAAGCTTGTAACTGACACCTTCCCACTCGTCATAATGGGTCAGGATTTTTTTGAGTTTTTGTGTCTCATGACGCCCAGACGCCGACTGGATTGACGCATTTTGTAAGGATAATGAGCTCACCAATTTCCCTGAGGGTTCGGCAAGCGCGGGAAATGTAAATAAAGAGACAATCGCAATCATAACGGGGGTTATAGTCTTAAACATAAGGGTATCTAAAATATGAGGTGAATGGCTTTCCTTGGTTAACGCATTGACTAAAATCCTTCTGGAGAGCGGCATTCTACACATTAAAGCTCATAAAAGAAGCACTAATAGTACATTTAATGAGCTACTCTGTGGTGCAAAAGTCTGACTTTTACTGTAACTCGTTAATGAATATATAAACTTCAGACAATTATTCATTTTTAATTAGCAGTAAATACTCACATCGTTGAATCATATTCAATGGTTTATTTAGAGCGCTTGGATGAAAAGTATTTCCATATGTAAGCAGTGGTTTTTATATGTTTATTGTTATTCAAGTCTTCGCCCACATTTTATATCCCAGCCTTTGCTCCTCATTATCTATATCGTTTGATTTTATATTATGGATGATAACTATTATCATCTAAGTGCCATTTTTTTTGA
>NZ_JAZGQA010000279.1:0-3943 GCF_048593855.1 Yersinia sp. 2542 StPb PI | reverse complement strand
CGCATCAATATTGCGCGAGCCATCAATTAGGGGACTTGCCGATTGCAAAAAGGTATTGCATAATTAAATTCATTGGCAATAGGTTTTTGCACAACAATACACCTACCATCAAATAACAATTAGCCGTGATGGATACCGTTGATAAGTTAGCCAGGGTCTCCCTCCGTGATCGATAGTTTTTGCCAGAATGGCTGAATAGGAGAGCGAAGTGATGAATCTCGGTTATGCCCGGGTTTCCACCCAAGAACAGGATAACAGCGCGCAAATTGCCGCACTGACGCTGATGGGCTGTGCCCGAATTTTTGAAGAAAAAGCGTCGGCTGGGCGCTGGGATCGCCCAGAGCTACACCGCTTGATTGACCAACTACGGCCTGGCGACGTGTTGGTGGTATGGAAGCTTGACCGGCTTTCGCGTTCACTTAAAGACTTACTGACTCTTCTGGAAAAGGTGCAGCTTGCTGGAGCAGGTTTTCAGAGTATTACTGAAGCTATCGACACCACGACACCAGCCGGCCGTATGATGATGCAGATCGTGGGTTCCTTTGCTGAATACGAGCGCGCCATGCTACGTGAGCGTACGCGCAATGGTCTGTTAGCGGCGCGTAGTGAAGGTAGAATTGGCGGACGCCGCCCGAAGCTCTCCGCCCTGCAACAGCAAGAAATTGTGCAACTGGTGAGTTCAGGCCAAAGAACTGCCGCTGATGCTGCCAGGCTTTTCGATGTCCACCCTTCTACAGTGGCCCGGTTGTTATCCAAAACCAAGCTACTCAACCGACAGTAGTGGCCATGTCGAGTAAAAATGAGCGTTTATCGGTTCTATCGGATGCAGAGCAATTTGCCCTGTATGGACTACCTGATTTTGATGATGGACAACAAATGGAATTCCTGTCGTTGTCAGAGTCAGAACTGGCGTTGGTTAGTTGTCGCCCCAGCCTTCACGCACAAATTTACTGTGCCTTGCAAATAGGTTATTTCAAGGCCAAGCGCGCCTTTTTCCGCTTTGACTGGTGCGATGTCGAAGATGATAGTGCCTTTGTGCTGAGCCGCTATTTCAACGGCGAACCGTTCGAACCTGAATCGATCACCAAGCATGAGTATTATAGTCAGCGTGAGCGGATAGTACTCCTGTTCAGCTACCGCTTGTGGGCAACCAACTATCTGCCCCAGCTCATGCAGCAGGCCGAACAGATCGTTCGTCGCGATGTTACGCCCGGATTCGTGGCCACTGAACTCATTGTCTGGTTCAACGAACAAAAAATTGTTCGTCCCGGTTATACCACGTTGCAAGAATTGATTAGCAACGTACTGTCTACTGAGCGACAGCGTTTGGGTAACTTGCTTCTCGATGAACTTGACGATAGCGCCAGGACCGCGTTGGTTCAACTTCTTGTGCGTGATGATACATTATCCAAATTGGCCGGGTTGAGACAGGATGCCAAAGACTTTCGTTGGCGGCAGATGAAACTGGAGAGAGAAAAGCGGGCAACACTTAAACCCTTGTACCAGATAGCCAGTACGTTGCTCCCCAAACTGGGGGTCTCACAGCAAAATTTGCTCTACTATGCCAGCCTGACGAACTTCTACACCGTCTACGACCTGCGACGTCTCCGCCCCAAACAACAAAGTTACTTATACCTGTTGTGCTACGCCTGGGTGCGTTACCGGCAGCTTACCGACAACCTGGTCGATGCGATGGCCTTCCATATGAAGCAACTGGAGGATGAGAGCCGGGCTGGCGCAAAACAGTCCTTCGCCGACGAGCAAGTTAAACGGCATCAAGATACGTCGAAGGTCGGGCGTCTGCTATCGCTGTACGTCGACGACAGCGTGGCCGATCAGACACCCTTCGGTGAGGTGCGCCAGCGTGCTTGGAAAATCATGGACAGGGATGTGCTGCAAAACACCGCGCAGCGCATGAGCATCAAGCCAGTGAGCAAGTTGGCGCTGCACTGGCAGGTGGTTGACGGACTGGCCGGACGCATCCGCCGCCACCTGCGCCCCCTTTATATGACGCTCAACTTTGCCAGTATTGTTCCTGACAGCCCATGGCTGGAGGCACTTACCTGGGCAAAAAAACTGTTCGCCCGACAGCCGCGTTTGGTTCAATGGCCATTTGACGAATGCCCGGATGCCACGCTGCCAAAGCGATTGCGTTCCTACCTGCTGACATTCGATGAAAAGGACGAACCCACGGGAATACAGGCCGAACGTTATGAATTTTGGCTGTATCGCCAGATAAGAAAACGTTTTGAGGCGGGTGAACTGTACCTCGATGACAGCCTGCAACACCGCCGTTTCTCCGACGAGTTGGTTTCCCGGGAAAAAACCGCCACCGTGGCCGCGCAAATGGATATTCCTTTTCTCCGCCAGCCTGTCGATGTCCAGTTGGATCTTCTGACGACGGAACTGAACACACAGTGGCGCGCGTTCAATCGCGAGTTGAAACAGGGCAAACTCAAGCATCTGGAATACGACAAAGATAATCAGACGCTAAGCTGGCACAAATCAAAGGCCGATAACCTGAAGGCACGAGAGCAGGCGTTCTATGAACAATTACCGTTCTGTGATGTGGCGGATGTGCTCCGGTTTGTTAACAAGCAGTGCGGCTTCCTTTCAGCCCTGACGGCCCTGCAGCCACGCTATGCGAAAAAATCGGCCGATACCGACAGCCTGATGGCAGTCATCATCGCGCAGGCGATGAACCACGGCAATCAGGTCATGGCACGCACCAGTGATATCCCGTATCACGTACTGGAAACGACCTACCAGCAATATTTACGCTTGGCATCCTTACAGGCCGCCAATGATTGCATCAGCAACGCCACCGCTACGCTGCCGATTTTTCCCTGTTACTCCTTTGACCCGGGGACTTTGCATGGTGCCGTCGATGGTCAAAAATTTGGGGTCGAGCGGCCGACGGTGAAAGCGCGCTCTTCACGCAAATATTTCGGCCGCGGCAAGGGCGTCGTCGCCTATACTCTGTTGTGTAACCATGTGCCACTGAATGGCTACCTGATTGGGGCGCATGAGTATGAAGCGCACCATGTGTTCGATATCTGGTATCGCAATACCTCGGACATAGTGCCCACCACGATCACCGGCGACATGCACAGTGTCAACAAGGCCAACTTCGTCATTTTGTATTGGTTTGGTAGAAAGTTCGAACCCCGTTTCACCAACGTGAACAAACAGTTACAATCAGTTTATTGTGCTGACTCCCTTGCGTTGTACGAAAAGTTTCTTATTCAGCCGGCTGGGCAGATTGATCGGGAACTCATTGGCCGGGAAGACGGCAATATGGCACAAATTGCCGCCACGTTGGCCCTAAAAGAGATGACGCAAGGCACGCTGGTTCGTAAGCTTTGCACCTACACGGTACAAAACCCGACCCGGCAGGCGGTGTTTGAATTCAACCGGTTCATTCACAGTATTTATACGCTGCGTTACCTGCGCGATCCTCAAATAGAGCGTAATTCCCATCGTTCGCAAAACCGTGTCGAATCTTATCACCAGCTCCGTTCGGCTATAGCCAAAGTCGGCGGCAGGAAAGAGCTAACGGGGCGTACCGATATTGAAATCGAGATCAGCAACCAGTGTGGCCGCCTGGTTGCCAACGGTATCATTTATTATAACTCCGCGATCCTGTCACGATTGCTGACAAAGCACGAAGCCAGTGGCAACACCAAAGCAGTGGAACTGCTCACCCGGATATCACCGGTTGCCTGGCAGCACATCCTGCTAAACGGACATTACCGATTTCAGGGTGACGGGAAGACTATAGATCTCGATACGCTGATTGCCGAACTTGAGCTGTGATGACGGAAATAGACTTTAACGTTAACTCACTGAATCAGAAGATGATCACAAATACCGATAGTATTGCAATACATTTACGCAACAAGCATGTCTTCCGCACGTAATACCAGAAAGTCTGGCTCCAGTA
>NZ_JAZGQA010000278.1:0-4073 GCF_048593855.1 Yersinia sp. 2542 StPb PI | reverse complement strand
TTGTTAACTAATTGATAAATAAGTAATAAAAAAGGCACAACAGAAGTTGTGCCTTGATGCGTTTTTGAGTCAAAACATTGCGAATAACTCCGCCAGATAGACCTTAACTCAAATTAGTCATGATTATCGGCTTAGCGAGCCAACCAACCGCCATCAACCGCGATGGTGTAACCGCTGATATAATCAGATGCTTTAGATGCCAGGAAGACCACTGGGCCTTTCAGATCATCAGGCAAGCCCCAACGGCCAGCAGGGATACGGTCAAGGATCTCTTTGCTGCGTTCTTCATCTTTACGCAACTGTTGGGTATTGTTGGTCGCCATGTAACCCGGTGCCACTGCGTTCACGTTGATGCCATGTTTAGCCCACTCGTTAGCTAACAGACGGGTCACACCCATGACTGCGCTTTTCGATGCGGTGTAAGATGGCACACGGATACCACCTTGGTAAGACAGCATTGATGCCACGTTGATAATCTTGCCGCCATGGCCTTGTTTGATGAACTGTTTAGCAACCGCTTGAGACATAAAGAACACGGTTTTGATGTTAACGTTCATGACATCGTCCCAGTCCTTCTCGCTGAAGTTGATCGCATCTTCACGGCGAATGATACCGGCGTTATTGACCAGAATATCGATTTGGCCAAATTCAGCGACAGCTTGTTCTAACAGGGCAGGGATGTGCTCAATTTTGCTCAGGTCAGCTGTCAGGCTAAGGAAACGGCGGCCCAGTGCAGTCACTTTATCAATAGTTTCACGTGGCTCAACAATGTTGATACCCACGATATCACAACCGGCTTCGGCTAAACCGATCGCCATGCCTTGGCCCAAACCTGTATCACAGCCAGTAACCAGTGCAACTTTACCTTTCAATTCAAAGGAATCTAAAATCATAGCTAACATCTCTCTCAAGGCGGTCAAAGATTGCCGCGATTTCAATATTGGGGAGAAAACCGCCCAAAGGACGGATTCGGTTGGTGACGCTTAACGCAATTCGCTAACAGCGATGTGGTCCATATCACTGAAGACTTGGTTTTCACCGACCATGCCCCAGATGAAGGTATAACGCTTCGTGCCCACGCCAGAATGAATAGACCAACTTGGTGAAATCACAGCTTGTTCGTTGTGGACTAACAAATGACGTGTTTCCTGTGCCTGGCCCATCATGTGGAACACCGCTGTTTCTTCGTCCATATCAAAGTAGAAATAGACTTCCATACGACGTTCATGGGTATGACAAGGCATGGTATTCCACAGATTGCCCGGAGCCAGTTTGGTTAAACCCATGGTCAGTTGGCAGGTTGGCAACACGTCAGGCACGATGTACTTATTGATAGTGCGACGGTTGCTGGTGGCATCATCACCCAATGTTTGCGGTGCGGCCTCTGCCAACGTGATTTTTTTGTTCGGGTAAGTGGTGTGTGCTGGCGCACTGTTGTAGTAAAACTTGGCAGGTTTTGTGCTATCGATACTGCTGAACTGCACCTCTTTCGCACCTTTACCCACATACAATGCTTCTTCATTGTTAATTTCATAACGCTGACCATCAACAACGATAAATCCTGAGCCACCGATGTTGATAACGCCCAATTCGCGGCGTTCCAGAAAGTAACTGACACCCAGTTGTTTACCTACATCATCACCAATACTGACTGCTTTACTGACGGGCAAAATACCCCCGACGATGATGCGGTCAATGTGGCTATAGGTCATGGTGTACTCATCTGCGGTGAATATATTTTCGATCAAAAATTCACGGCGCAAACCGGCAGTATCAAGCTGTTTCGCGTGGTCGCTATGGATGCTTTGGCGAACTTGCATGTCAGTACCTCTTTTACAGAACAGTATCTTGGTGGGTAAAACCCAACTCAGAAAGCAAGACCGGCTCAAACAAGCGCATGATGTCGACAATTGTTGCTGACAACCTGTACTGGTCTGATGTCTGACCGAGTGTTTCTTGTAATGCTGATGATGATAGTGTTTGCGGGAAGTTAATTCAATAAAAATGAAATGATGTTTTATTATTTTTTGAGGGATGTCATGATTTTTGGATTATTTATGGCTTATCTGCCAATTTTGCCCGTAGAATGGGCAGAATTCAGCGTGAAACTGTGACTACGCTACATCAGAAACTTATTCTGCATAATGAGGTGAGACAATGAAGATGTTCTTTATTAATGATGAAACGCCATGGGAAGAGTTAGGAAATGGCATTAAACGCAAAGTAATGACTTGGAGCGATGACCTGATGATGGTCTGCGTTCACTTTGACAAAGGTGCCATTGGTACTGCACACAAACATGACATTCATGACCAGATTGCTTATGTTGCCGCAGGCAGCTTTGAAGTGGAAATTGAAGGGCAGAAACGCATATTGAAAGCGGGTGATGCGTATCGTGCCGTGAAAAATGAGATGCACGGCGCGGTATCACTGGAGGATAACAGTATTTTAATCGACACCTTTAACCCTAAGCGAGATGATTTCCTCTAAAGGGTATTCGGGCGGTTGAGTCATTGGCTCCACCGCCCTCTATCATCAATACGGTAATATTACGTTATATCTTTTTTACTCAATTGCTCTAATGATTCCAACTTAATATCAGCCAATACCCAGCGTGGGTCTGCGCGATATTCGAGGGATGGGATCACGATAGAGCGCATTCGTGCTGCTTTAGTCGCAATCATACCGTTTACCGAATCTTCCAGCGTGACGCATTGTAGCGGATCGATACCGAGATCAGCCGCAGCATTCAGATACACCTCAGGGTGCGGTTTACTGTAGGGCAGGTATTCGGCTGAAACCAGACAGTCGAACTGATTTCTAACACCTAACATGTCCAGCACAAGCTCTTGCATACGGAGCGGGGATGCTGATGCCAGGCCGATTTTCAGCCCTTGTTGGCGGCAAAGGTCCAGTGCGTACTCAACGCCTGGCAGCACCGGGCGGGTCTCTTCGACCAGTTCTATCGCCCGAACAATAATCTGGTTGCACACTTCCGCCTGACTAGGACCCTGCCATGGCATGGCTTGGAACCAAAGCTTCACCACTAAATCGATACGTAAACCCAAGGTATCGGGTAATGAATCCCGTGAGGATGTATCCAGCCCAAGATTGGTGAAAATATCGAGTTCGGCCTGTAGCCATAATGGTTCCGAATCTATCAGCAAGCCATCCATATCGAAAATTGCCGCTTTAATCGGGTGAGGGGTTGCCATTTATCATCACTCCTGTGGTTTTTTTAGCTACGGGCTGAATACTTTATCATTAACTTAATGATAAAGCGCCGAATGAGCTAGGCTTGAATTTGTGTTAAGGGTGAGAGTTATAGCAAAAATTTTGCACAAAGAGCGAATGTAGCGGGTAAACTAGAGCTACATAAGTTGTGGTATTTACAAGGAGAAGTCATGACCTATCAACAGGCTGGGCGCGTCGCTGTTATCAAACGGATTGCAGGGTGGCTCGTTTTTATTCCAGCACTGCTGTCAACATTGATCTCAATTATCAATTTTGCCTATCAATATAGTCAAAAAAGCAGCGGGATTAATGCGGTCATGTTGGATTTTATCCATGTGATGACCGATATGATTCGCTTCAATACCACTTTTCTGGATGTTTTCTGGTTCAACTCGCCAGTACCTGATCTTCAGCAGGGTCTAACCGCCGCGAATATTATGTTCTTTATCATCTATATGCTGATTTTTGTCGGTTTGTCATTACAGGCATCTGGTGCTCGTATGTCGCGGCAGGTGCGGCACATTCGTGAAGGTATTGAAGATCAATTGATTTTGGAACAAGCCAAAGGTAGCGAAGGGCGCAGCCGTGAACAGCTAGAAGAGAAGGTGGTTTTACCGCATCACACCATCTTCTTGCAGTTCTTTACCTTATATATCTTGCCGTTAGTGATTGCGGTGGTGGGGTATTTTGTTCTTAAATTGTTGGGATTGATGGCTCAAGGGTGATTCTGTAGTAAGCAAACTGTAGTAAGCAAACTGTAGTAAGAAAGCCTTGCTGAGTGATAGAGATATATAGAAACAAGCCAGTGTGTGACACAGCATTCTGGCCTTTTTATTGTC
>NZ_JAZGQA010000277.1:0-4076 GCF_048593855.1 Yersinia sp. 2542 StPb PI | reverse complement strand
GGGTGCGTTTACTGGCCGCCTACCTGCAACGTCAATGACTTTGGGTATGCTCTTCTTCGTCCTTGACGCCGCAGGGGTGTTGGCTGCGCACACTTACCCGAATCACTGACTTGAGTCTGTTATATCTATGGGCAATATTCAATTATAGGGATATTGCTCTATTTCCCTCTCATTGCACTAACAGCAAACCCCCATATTTTCGTCTATGCTAATTAAGATAAATCTTAGTCAGGCGCTATAGCTGACAAATCTTGCTTATATTGTGATGATTTTTTCTTTTTGATTTTATTAACTCAGCTACCTCATCGTCCAGGGTGAAGAATAAAACTTACACCTGCCCTCTTTCACGGGGCAGGGGTTTTATTGTGCAAATAGGTTGATAGCCACATGACTTATTTTTTGCTTAATCATTCGCCATAAGGACTCAATTTATGTTGTTCAATTTCAGCTCATCTCAGGCATCCCCTCGTGCCGAACTGACATCGATTGATAGTGCTGTCCCGATGATTATTTTCAAGCCAGATGGTACGGTGAAACACGCTAATACATTATTTTTACAAGCAATGGGATACCAACAGGATGAGGTGGTCGGCAAACATCATAAACTGTTCTGTGACCCACAATATGTACTCACTGATGCCTACCGCCGCCACTGGCAACTGCTCAATGAAGGGCGACCGATTACCGATAATATTAAGCGTATCCGCAAGGATGGCAGCATTGTTTGGTTGCAGGGAACCTATACACCGGTACTCGATAGTAGTGGAAATGTGATTGAAATTATTAAGCTCGCCAGTGATGTGACCGAGCGTATTTTGCAATCTCAGGAACACCAGAGTTTGCTAAAAGCACTTAACCGTTCAATGGGGATGATCACTTTCACACCACAAGGCATTATTTTGGATGCCAACGAGAATCTGCTGAAGGTTATTGGTTATTCACTGGCAGATATTCAACATAAATCTCATCAGATACTCTGCACACCAGAATTTGCACATAGCGATGAGTACCATCAGCACTGGCAGCGGTTAGCCCACGGTGAGTTTATTATCGGCCGTTTTGAGCGTCTTAATAGACATGGCAAACGGGTATGGCTGGAGGCCAGTTATAACCCGATTATGGATAACGAGGGACAAGTGATTAAAGTGGTGAAGATTGCTCAGGATATTACACAATTGATGTTGCAGCAGGAGCATGAGGAGAACCTGATCCGCGATGTGCACCATTTATCATTAACCACCGACCGTTCAGCGTCACAAGGGGCTGAGATTGTTCAACAGGCGGTTCGTGGTATGCAAGAGGTTGAGTCTATTGCACGCGAAACCTCTGATGTGGTCAGTGATTTGGGCCGCTGCTCACAAGAGATTGGTACCATGGTGGAAGCGATTCGTAAAATATCGTCTCAAACGAATCTATTAGCGATCAATGCCTCGATTGAAGCGGCTCATGCCGGTGAGCATGGCAAGGGTTTCTCGGTGGTGGCAAGTGAGGTCCGAATATTGGCGGACCAGTCACGCAAGGCAGCGGCTGAAATCGAGCAGATGACAAAGAGCATACAGAATGGAGTGATGGCGGCTATCAAGGGTATGGGGACTTGTGTCGAACAAGCGGGGGGCGGGGTGACGCTGACCCGAGATGCCGGTGAGGTTATTAATCAGGTCAATATTGGGATGCAGGATGTGGTGAAACTCATGACCGCATTTGCTCAGGTCAAGAATCAACAAGCGCCGATATGATTGGCCTATCAGCATAAAAAATCTGGCGGGGATCATCAAGATGCCCGCCAGAGGTATTTTAGGGTAATGTCAGCCTGCGCATCAGGAAACGTGTTGGAGGAATTCCCGTAAACGTTCACTTGGCGGATTTGAGATAAGGCTATCCGGGTTGCCATCCTCAGCGACCCGACCTTTATCAATGAAGATAAGACGCGATGCCACTTTCTGGGCAAACCCCACTTCATGGGTGACGATGACCATGGTCATGCCTTCTTCGGCCAAGTCCTTCATTACCGTCAATACTTCGTGACGTAATTCTGGGTCCAGTGCCGAGGTCGGCTCATCAAACAACATCAACTTGGGTTTTACCGCCAGCGCCCGAGCGATAGCGACACGCTGCTGTTGGCCACCCGATAGCTCTGCGGGAAAATGATGCGCGCGTTCTTCCAATCCAACTTTGGTTAACAACGCCATAGCGAGTTTGTTGGCTGCCTCTTTAGAAGCACCACGAACGCGAATCGGACCAAAGGCGACGTTTTCCAAGGCCGTCAGGTGGGGGAACAGATAAAACTGTTGGAACACCATGCCAGCTTCCTGACGGATCAGGCGCTCATCGACTTTGGGATCATTGACATTCAGACCATCGACAATCAACTCACCACTGGTGATAACTTCCAGCTTATTGATACAACGCAGCAGGGTGGATTTACCCGAGCCGGAAGGGCCAATAATAACCACCACTTCACCCTTGGTGATATTCAAATTGATGTCGTGAAGCACTTGGGTTTTACCAAAGTGTTTAGAGACGTTTTTGAATTCAATCATATTATTTTCAGCTTTCTTTCTAACCGGCGCAGAACGAAGCTCAGAGCCAAGGTGATAATCAGGTAGATCACCGCCACCGCACTCCATATCTCCATGGCGCGGAAGTTGCCGGCAATAATTTCCTGACCCTGACGAGTCAGTTCTGCTACGCCAATCACGATAAACAGTGAGGTGTCTTTAATACTGACGATCCACTGGTTACCGAGTGGTGGCAGCATACGGCGCAGGGCCAAAGGGGCTATTACGTAACGCAAGGTATCGCGTTTGGATAAGCCGAGAGCCAGACCGGCCTCGCGGAACCCATTGTGGATTGACAGCACCGCACCACGGGTAATTTCTGCGATGTAAGCCCCTGAGTTAATAATAATTGTCACAACGGCTGCTGAGAAAGGATCGATGCGCACCGGCATCATCATCGGTAACGCAAAGTAGATAAACATCACCTGCACCACAATCGGCGTGCCACGGATCAGTTCAATAAAGACTAATGCGATATTTCTGCTCAGCCAACCGCCATAGGCGCGGGCAAACCCTGCTATAACCCCAATAATCAGGCCGCCAAGCAACCCCAGGACCGAGATCCATAGGGTTAACTTGGCGCCTTCAAGCAGGATTGGGATGGCGGGCCAAATAGCGCTCCATTCAAACTGCATGGATATTCTCCTGGTCTAAAAACGGCAAAAATGAATTACTTAGGTTCTACGCCGAACCATTTTTTATAGATTGCAGCGTAAGTGCCGTCTTCTTTCAGAGATTTCAGAGCAACGTTAACTTTGTCACGCAGGTCACTGCCTTGTGGGAATGCAACACCATATTGCTGGGCTTTGATAGATTCACCCACCGCTTTGAACTGGCCATTGCCGGCAGTTTTGATGAAGTAAAGGATGTTTGGCGTGTCATGCAAAACGGCATCAGCGCGGCCAGTACCTAACTCCAAATAGGCGTTATCGATATTCGGGAATTGGCGCAGGTCTTTGGTTTTGATGTTGGCTTTAGCATAATCGACAGAACCGGTGCCGCTTTTGACTGCCAACACTTTACCTTTCAGATCAGCTTCGCCTTTGATGTCATTGTTGTCAGCTTTTACCATCACCAGCAGGCCGCTGTTGTAGTAGCCATCAGAGAAATCAACGGCTTTTTTACGTTCGTCGGTAATAGTGATACCGGCTAGTGCCAGATCCACGTTCTTGGTTTGCAGTGCTGGAATGATACCGCTGAAATCCATTGGTTTCAGGGTGTATTTCAAATCCAGTTTCTTCGCGATGGCATCCCATAAGTCGATATCAAAACCGACATATTTATCCCCTTGTTTGAATTCAAAAGGGACGAACGCGGTGTCGGTAGCAACAATCAGTTCTTTTTCTGCGGCGTGGGAGCTAACAGCAAAGGCCAGCGTGAGCGCGGCCAATGAAACTTTGACAAATGACTTCATAAGTGGGAGTTCCTTTGTACTTTTGTGGATAGAGATCCGTTTTTTATATTTCAGATAGCAATATGAAAAGATCGTGCCAGAAATGCAAGTTATTTAAAAATAAC
>NZ_JAZGQA010000276.1:0-4115 GCF_048593855.1 Yersinia sp. 2542 StPb PI | reverse complement strand
GCATCCGTTAGATAAGCAGCATATCAAACTGACTTATGTAACTCATTTTTACTGCAATCAGGGAAATATGGATTCTGTTGAATCTTTGTTGAAGGAATATGAATCTTACCCTGATGATATTAAAGATGCAGTGGAGTTTGTCATCGTCGATGATTGCTCGCCATTAGAGTATGACGTAAAAGATTATGATTTGAATTTCACGTGGTTAAGAATAACCACTGATATTCAGTGGAATCAGGCTGGCTCTCGGAATCTGGGGGTGACATACGCGAAGTCAGACAAGATTATCATTACTGATTTAGATTGCTTGCTGCCGGCAGAAACCCTGCGTTATTTGGTGAATGCCCGTAACCCTGGCCGTTCCCTGTATCGTATCTACCGCACAGATGAAAAAACAGGTAAAGCCTATCGTGGTCATCCTAACCTGTTCTTCATGTCCAGAGCACGGTTCTTTAGGTTGTATGGGTATGATGAAGAGTTCGCTGGCCATTATGGCTCGGAGGATTATCGGTTTGTGAAGTTCCATAAAGATCATGGTAGCACACCACGTTATCTGCCTAAGCAGTACCGGTGCATTGAGCGTAATGTGGATAGGAAGAAAAGCTACCATTCTCTGGATCGTGATTTGACTCATAACGCCCCGATTGATGACCGGAAGAAGAGTGAAATTGCACGGTTTGGTGCAGAATATGGCCATAGCCGAATATTCCTTAACTTTAACTGGGAAATTAAAAAAGTGCATTCACGTGTGCCGACGGTGCCTGAACGCAAGCTTTGGTGGCGACCATTATGGTGGTTCCGTTACTTGTTTAGATCACTGGCAGCATAACGGCACTCGCCACAAAATATTGCCATAGCTAGCGGTTATCTGATGGTTGGTTATGGCGTAAATTGGGGCTGCTATCCTTTGCGAAAAGGTATCTGATAGCCTCAACTGATTATCAATTCGAAGTGAGTGACTTATGATTTCTCCGGTTTCTACTTCTTTGCCCGGCTCAGCGCCAGTGCATCGATATGTTGGCATGTTTTCCTGTGCTACGGCATTCCTGTTAGGTATTGGTCTACCCACTTCTAATTTCATAATGAATTTGTCGATGGTGTTAGCTGTCATCTGTTTGCTGCTGAACCGCGATACTCGCTATGTGAAAACGTTGGCAAAGAATCCGTTGATTTGGTTGCCTGCCATTATGTTCATGCTGCTGGCACTGTCGTTGCTCTGGCAGCACAACCTATACGGCAAAGTGATGGTCAGCAAGTACTCCAAATTACTGTATATCTTACCGTTAGCGATGTTCTTTGTGCTGTCACGTTCATTGGCTGGCTATTTTGCCAAAGGTTTTTTACTGGCAAATGCCGTTATCCTGGCAGCCAGCCTGTGGGTTGGTCTTCTCCATCTGCCGCTGGGGCATATTGATCCACTGAATCCCTCTGTGTTTAAACTGCAAATTACGCATAATTTTTTTATGGCACTGGCTGCCGTTATCTGGCTTGCTCTGGCTTTTAGAAGCCAAGGATGGAAGCGTTGGGGTTATGGTCTGTTGGTGTGTTTGGCTATCTATAACATTGTGTTTATGGTGCAAGGCCGCACCGGCTATGTTGCATTGGCCGCGGCATTTGGTCTGTGGGGGTTACTGTCACTGTCAATCCGCCAGCGCTTGGCGATGGCCGTTTGCGCATTTATCGTCGCGGCCATTGTACTTATGGTGCCTAACCGGGCGGTAGATCGGTTGCAGCAGGGCGTGACTGAGGTTAAAACCTGTCTGGCCGTCTCGAATGGTGATGCTAATGTTTCCTGTGACAGCTCGATGGGGCTACGTACCGCATTTATGCTCGCCTCAGTGAAGTTGATTGAGGATGCGCCGGTATTGGGGCATGGGGCCGGGGGTTTTTGGTATTCTTTCTCGCAAAGTGCGTATAGCATCAATCCACATAATGAATATTTGATGCAGACAGTTCAGTCGGGATTGATCGGGTTAGCCTTATTCCTGGGATGGATGTGGTGCTATTTCCGCTCCGCATGGCGTTTATCTGCTCAGGTTAGAAATGTGCTGATTGCATTACTTGGTGCCTATTTGGCTTGCCACTTGTTTAATTCCTTCTTACTCGACTCTTCAGAAGGGCATCTGTTTATTATTCTTACGGCGATAGTTGCCAGTTATTCAGTTCTGCCGCCGAAAGAGCAAAATGAAATCAGTAGTCAATAAAGTTGGCTGTGAAATAAATAAGACAGGTGCCCGATGTGGCACCTGTTCTTTATCTGTTTATTCCGGTGTTGCCGTGGCTGAAGTGATGCCTAAACTGTTGTATCCCTCTTTAAAACCAAATACCTCTAAAAACTCATAAACTATTGAATACATATGGTATGGTGAGAAAAACAACCAGGCAAAAAGTGATAATAAAACCATAATGGCAACTAGCAAGAATTTATCCAGCAGCACTTTTCCTCCTTGTATTTTTTGGCTTCATAAACCTTGCCGAATTGATCTTTTAGGTCTAATACGCAAAGTACAATAACGATAACGTAAAACCATATAAAAATCATGGACAGAGTGAGCGAAAATGACTTTTTAGTCACTAGATCACCCAATTCTATGCAATATATTATTTCCCTCACCTTTGCTTTAGCACAGGTCTGTACAGTCGCCATGATAGCGATGCTCCAGTAGATGCTTCAGCCAATGATGCAGAAAATACGGTGTTCAGATGGGAGATATCAGTAGTAAGGACGACAGTGCTGCTGTATATGCGGGTAATCAGGTTAATCGCCTGACGCGATACCACCGTGTGACCTTAATGGGTCATGTTGTCGTTTTAATTGGTTGATTATCATGTTATTGCCATTGTTGAACAACCGGCACGACCCTGAAGATGAACCAATAAAAAGCCCTCAATGATGAGGGCTATAGACTAACGGTTGGCTTTATCATCAGCCTCATCGAGCAGGCCTTTGGCTATTTTGCTGGCATCCAGATAACGTGCTGAGTGTAAGATGCCGCTAAGCGTCTCTCGGACACTGGCCAGGAACTGATCGTTATCTGACTCATTAGCACATTCAACCATTAACGCGACAAGCAAAGCTTCATGGGCGATCAGATGATCTTCACCAGGTAAGTTTGCATCAGTTTCACCTTTGTGAGCGCGGACAGATGTTTGATTAAGTGATGACATAAAACTCCTTATTTAATAATTGAGTAACTCCCTGACTACTATAGCGGGATTTCTATTTATTGCTATCGTATAAAAATACAGGTGAAATTTATCCACCTGCATAGTGAGATTGGCTAAATTAGATAAAACCTAATTATTTATTGACCAAAGTCGACATCACATGCTTGATAAAACGCATTGCCTGAGTCTGCAACAATCCATGCCAGAATAATGACGTGATGGCCTTTTTTACCTTTAGGTAAATGAACCTTATGCTCGATTTTAGCCACTAACTTATCGTTGTGCGAGTAATAAGGAACATAAGGATAGATATCCTCATAAAACGGTGCTGGCTCTAATTGAGCCCGTGTAATACGTTCTGCTGGGTTCCAATCATCTTTGGTAATAAACCAACGATAACCACGAGTAACATGAGCAACAGTGTAGGCCCAATATATATCAAGGTCACTGCCTGGGTTAACCACGATAGTTGGCCAGGTAAAGTTATCATTAGGGTGACCGATAGACCGTAGCTTGTGTTGCATTTCTTTATCGGTGAAATTCACCACCTCTCGATTACCGCGGTGACCACCACTGAGAATAAGGCCATCAGGAGGTGGTGGGTTGCTCCAACTATCCATTTCGTAAGGGGGGGCGAAAGAACCGCCTGTCAAATCAGGGAAGTTTTTTCCTCCTTCCATTTCATTATTTTCCCATTCAGCAATCAATCCTAAATCAGTTGCTACCAAGCCTCGTGTTTGAGGATCAGTGACCCGGCCATGCCGAAGTTGTAATTTATTGTTACTCATGATTTTTACCTCGATAGTTAAGTGTTTGTTTCGATTTTTATGCAACAATATATAAGTATTAATTGGTAATATTGCAGTTTGATACTTTGTAAATAACCTTATTCTACTGTTTATTTAATTATCAAACTTATTATTAATTTGTTTTTTGATAAATATAGT
>NZ_JAZGQA010000275.1:0-4129 GCF_048593855.1 Yersinia sp. 2542 StPb PI | reverse complement strand
GTAATATTTAAATAATACTATGAATATAATAGCTAATTACCATTTATGCTGGTGAGGATAGTCCCTCTTCGATTACAAATGGTTTGCTTAGCTCGGCGTGCGTCATTACGGGGAGTTGCTACTCATGTCAAAGAATTATGCCGCAGTATCTGCATCGATAGTCGATGCCATTGGTGGGGCGAATAACATCGCAGCGGTGACCCACTGTATGACGCGTTTACGCTTTGTGCTTAACGATGATAATGCGGTTGATCTGGCGAAGTTGAAGTCCATCACCGGTGTGCTGGGTGTGGTGCGCAATGAAAACCAGTGTCAGGTCATTATTGGTAACAACGTTTCATATGCCTATGCTGAAGTGCTAAAACTGCTGCCGGAAGGCCTGGTAGCTGAAAATACGCTGCCGCAAAAAAATAAAATAACCTTGAAACGCATCGGCGCGGGGATCCTTGATGCGCTGATTGGCACCATGTCACCTCTGATTCCTGCCATTATCGGTGGTTCAATGGTCAAACTGTTGGCCATGATTCTGGATATGACCGGTGTTTTTGGCAAAGGCTCATCGACACTGATTATTCTCAATGTCATTGGTGACGGAGCGTTCTTCTTCCTTCCGGTTATGGTTGCTGCTTCTGCCGCACTCAAATTTAAAACCAATATGTCGCTGGCTATCGCCATTGCCGGGGTGTTGGTTCATCCCGCCTTTATTGATTTAATGGCTAAAGCTGCACAAGGTCAACAAGTTGAGTTTATGGGCGTTTCGGTCACGGCGGTGAAGTATACCTATACCGTTATTCCGGCATTATGTATGACCTGGCTGCTGTCTTATATTGAAAGATGGGTGGATCGCATTACACCGGCGGTGACCAAAAACTTCCTTAAACCAATGTTAATTGTGCTGATTTCCGCGCCTATTGCCATCATGTTTATTGGCCCTCTGGGAGTTTGGATCGGTAGCGGTATTTCTTCGTTAGTGTACACCGTTCATGACTATCTGGGCTGGCTCTCGGTAGCGATTATGGGGGCACTCTGGCCTTTATTGGTTATGACCGGCATGCACCGTGTCTTTACCCCAACCATTATTCAGACCATTGCGGAGACCGGCAAAGAGGGCATGGTTATGCCATCAGAGATTGGCGCTAATCTTTCACTGGGTGGCTCATCGTTGGCTGTCGCATGGCGAACCAAAAACCCGGAATTGCGCCAAACGGTGCTGGCTGCGGCCGCATCAGCGATTGTCGCAGGTATCTCTGAACCGGCACTTTATGGGGTGGCATTGCGCCTTAAACGCCCGCTGATCGCCAGTCTTATTAGTGGTTTTATTTGTGGTGCAGTCGCCGGAATCGGTGGGCTGGCAAGTCATTCGATGGCGTCCCCTGGATTATTTACCAGTGTCCAGTTCTTCGATCCGGCCAATCCAATGAGTATTGTATGGGTGTTTGGTGTGATGATTCTGGCCATCGTGATTTCGTTTATTACCACGCTGTTGCTGGGTTTTGAAGATATCCCGGTTGAAAATAGCGAAAGCGATACCGCCCATTCTGCTGTGGCGCCAAGCGCAGTAAAAATTAACTAAATACGAGGTATGTAATGCCAGTATCAACATTTCCCGACGGTTTCTTATGGGGCGGCGCATTAGCCGCAAACCAGGCCGAAGGTGCTTGCTTTGAAGGTGGAAAAGGGCTGACGACGGTTGATATGATCCCTCATGGACCACACCGTTTGGCAGTAAAGCTGGGGCAGGAGAAGCGTTTTACCCTAAGAGATGATGAGTTTTATCCCAGTCATCAAGCGATCGATTTCTATCATCGTTATAAAGATGATATCGCGTTAATGGCTGAAATGGGGTTCACCGTATTTCGTACCTCAATCGCATGGAGTCGGATTTTCCCTAACGGTGATGAGTTAACCCCGAATGAGCAGGGCATCGCATTTTACCGTGACCTTTTTGCCGAGTGTAAAAAGTACAATATTGAGCCGCTGGTGACGCTGTGCCACTTTGATGTTCCCATGCATCTGGTCACAGAATACGGCTCGTGGCGTAACCGGAAGATGGTTGATTTCTTCGCCCGTTATGCGCGCACATGTTTTACGGCGTTTGATGGATTAGTTAAATACTGGCTCACGTTTAACGAGATTAATATCCTATTGCATAGTCCGTTCTCTGGTGCCGGGCTGGTGTTTGAGCAACAGGAAAATCAGGAGCAAGTAAAGTATCAGGCGGCTCATCATGAGTTGCTTGCCAGTGCCTTGGCGACAAAAATTGCCCATGAGGTTAATCCGAATAATCAGGTGGGGTGTATGCTGGCGGGGGGGAACTTTTATCCGCGCACGTGTAAACCCGAGGATGTGTGGGCCGCGCTGGAGAAAGACCGTGAAAATCTGTTTTTCATTGATGTACAGGCCCGAGGTGCTTATCCGGCTTATACCAAACGGCTTTTCAGGGATAAAGGGATTTCAATTGTTACTGAAACGGGTGACGACGAGATACTCAAGCATACAGTGGATTTTGTCTCCTTTAGTTATTATGCCTCCCGCTGTGCGTCGGCCGATATGAACGACCATAACAGCAGTGCGGCGAATATCGTAAAATCGCTGAAAAATCCTCACATTGAGGCCAGTGAATGGGGGTGGGGTATTGATCCTTTAGGTTTACGCATCACCATGAATATGATGTACGACCGCTATCAGAAACCGCTATTTTTGGTTGAGAATGGGTTAGGTGCCAAGGATGAAATTAACCCGCAAGGCGAGATTGAAGATGATTATCGCATCAGTTATTTGCGCGAGCATATCAAAGCTATGGGGGAGGCCATTGCTGATGGCATTCCGGTAATGGGTTATACCTCATGGGGTTGTATTGATCTGGTTTCTGCTTCTACCGGTGAAATGAGCAAGCGCTATGGTTTTGTTTATGTTGACCGTGATGATCAGGGCAAGGGTTCTTTAGCCCGTAAGAGAAAGAAATCCTTTTATTGGTACAAAAAAGTTATTGCCAGTAACGGTGCCGATTTGGATTAAGTCATCTGCCGGGATATCGTCTATAGCCGATATCCCCAGTGGATAAATATAGTCGGGAGCGGGTCCATTTTCTCCTTATGACGTATTACCCGGCACTATCATTACTATCGTGCGGGCCTTTCTTCAGATGAATCATGAAATCGGTAAATGCGGTGCGCAGCGGCGCAAACAGTGGGTGTTTACGGTTCTCCAGCATCGTTTCTGAAAACAGTTTCAGCCCGAGAGCAAATGCTGCGGTTTTCTCTTTGCCGAAGTCTATATCTTCTCGCATTTGTAACCGTTCGATGATGCCGAGGATCTCGTCATGATTCTCGGCTTCGAACGTTAGCGGGGCTTTCTCAATAGCGTCACCTTTGCGGTCGGTCAGCGGCTCAATGGTGATGCGATAACGATATCCCGGCATCAGCTTTTCTCCTGATCTTTTTCATCAGTTGTAGCCGAAGGCGGTGCTAACTCTTGTTCAATCACTTCTACCGCCGCCAGTAGTGCCGCGTTAATGCGCACGACTTGCTCTGGTGCGACATCAGAACGCATCATACTGCTACGTAGAATGTGGCGTAAGCGATGCATAGCATCAGCAATACCTTCTGCCAGATTCCCTTCTGGCCGGCGATTTACCTGTGCCAAGCGGGAGAAAATCACATCCACCATCTGTTGATTTTGTTGTAATTCAACTTTACCGGCATCAGTGATTTGGTAGCTTTTACGGCCATTACCGGTTGCCACTGGCGTGACAAAATCTTGCTCTTCTAGCAGGGTTAGCGTTGGGTAGATAACCCCAGGGCTTGGAACATAGAGCCCGGAGGACGCCTCTTCAATTGCCTTAATCAGCTCGTAACCGTGGCTCGGTTTTTTATCAACCAGCGCCAAGAGGACGATGCGCAAATCCCCATGTTCGAACAAGCGATGCATTTTATCACCGCGACCACGCCTGCCGCCCCTTACTGCTTCAGCGCCTTCAGCGGTTATATGATGACGACCTCCGCGATGCATCCTGTCGCCACAGTGGCGCTGCCCTTCATGGTGTTCGCCGCCCTGATGATGACCACGTTTTGAAAAACCAAACATAATGTCTCTCCTTTAGATATATCTAAACAATTTAGATATATCT
>NZ_JAZGQA010000274.1:0-4174 GCF_048593855.1 Yersinia sp. 2542 StPb PI | reverse complement strand
AGATAAGGAAATAGTCATGTTCTATAAATCACTGCTTAAGAGTGTCATTGTGACACTCATGCTCGTAACCGTTAACACAGTATTCGCGGCATCATCACCCACTACCCCAACAGAGATGACCTGCAAAGAATTCCTTGATCTTAATCCGAAAAGTATGACCCCCGTCGCTTTCTGGATCCTAAACCAGGATATCCAGTATAAAAAAGGCGATAGCGTCGATTTCCAGGAAATAGACCAGGTCTACACACCAAAAGTGATTGATGTTTGTAAAAAATCACCGAACAAAAAAATTACTGAGATGAAAAAAGAGATTGAGTGGGTACCTAAGAAACCAATGTAATATAACTCTGAGCCTCACATTACTTAATGTGGGGCTAACATTATTTTTGACTATTATTGGGGAGAAATAATCATGTTAAAGAAGATCATATTGATATCGCTACTGGCATTACCCGTCCACCAGGCATTGGCACTTGACTGCCAGAACGCACTGACACAACTGGATATGAACCAGTGCGCAAATTTAGATTATAAGAAAGCCGATACCGAACTAAACCGTATTTATAAACAGGTTTTGGCCAAAACCCCAGTTGCCCAAAGAGCATTATTAAAGAGTGCGCAACTTACCTGGATAAAATACCGTGACGCAGATTGTACCTTCCAATCCTCAGCCACCGAAGGCGGTTCAGTGCATCCTATGATTATCTCGGCTTGTTTGACCCACAAAACTGAAGCTCGCTCGGCAGAACTACAGTCATTCCTTGATTGTGCTGAAGGTGACCTAAGTTGCCCCTTATAGCGTGCTGTGATTAGCGTTGCCGAATAGTCGAGGGCGTTAGGTCATAAGCCACTTTAAAACAGTTACTGAAGTGGCTGGCAGAGCTGAAACCACACTCCAGGGCAATGTGAATAAGCGGCATCATACTATGTCTTAATAGCTGGTCTGCGCGAGATAACCGCGCTTTCAACACAAATTGATGTGGTGCCAGCCCAGTACTCTGCTTAAACATCCGTGCGAAATGGAACTCACTCAACCCTGCCTGTTCAGCAAGGTCTGACAACAGCAACGGCTGTGAAAGATGTTCGTCAATATACTCTTTCACCCGTTTTAACACTGCCGGAGACAACCCACCGCGAATTATGGGGATCGCCCACTGCAACTGGGTGTAATTTTTTAATAAATGGGTCATCAACAAGGTAGCAGCACTACTGAGGGCTAAATGATTGGCCTGTTCTTGCCAGTTACAATTCAGTAAAAATTGGCGATATAACAACGTTATTTGCGGATCTTCTGCGAAAATTCGTTCATCAACCTGAATTGACTGGGGGCTGCGCTCCCAAATTTGTTCAGCTAGCTGGCGCAGATGCTTATCGGTGCAATACAAATGTACAAATGACAGGTCATCCCGCACATCCCAACTGGATAAGCTGCCCTTTGGCATAATACAAAAACGATCCGGTCCACCGCCATTTTTCCAGCCAGCGCGCGTTTTGTGATAGCACTCATAGCCATCGGCAACATACAGGCTCAAGGTGTGGTGATCAGGGCTTTCTTGTGTAATACAGTCATCACGGTTAGACCAGGCAGCCAATTGAATACCCGAGCCGAGTTGCACACAATCATGCAAGCGCGCTTTGTGTTCTTTTAGGGTTTCAAAGGCTTGATACCGTTCCAACATTGCGCTGACTTCCTTTGGGTACGCGGATGAAACCAGTTTAATGGCTTGCCAGACGGCAGACTATATTTTCCAGTGATTTATCGTAAAAATGCGCAAGATTTTGCAATTTAAAGCAAGCCGCTGAAAGCGCCTCTGCTTCCCATACCGGATACTGCTGTTTTCTAGCTGTGATGAGAAATAACGATGAACGCGCTGCTATATTTGTTAGTTGTACTGATCTGGGGAACGACCTGGATTGCTATTACCCTACAACAGCAAGGTGATGTTGCTATTACTGTGTCCATTTTTTATCGGTTTGTGCTGGCGGCCGGTGTCATGATGATCGTTTTACTGCTCGCCCGCCGACTGCACCAGCTCACGGTACGTGACCACCTTTTTTGTCTGGCACAAGGGGTTTGTGTCTTTGCTTTTAATTTTTACTGTTTTTATCATGCTGCGGCTTATATCAGTAGCGGTCTGGAATCGGTTATTTTCTCAATGGCGGTACTGTTTAATGCCATCAATGGCATGCTTTTCTTTCGCCAACGCCTTAGCCCTAACCTGCTGCCAGCCAGTATCCTCGGCATGATAGGTATTGTTGCTTTGTTCTGGCAAGACCTGACCGCCACACAAATGGCCCCGGAATTACTTAAAGGTATTGGCTTAAGTTTGCTGGGTACCTATGGTTTTTCTCTGGGTAATATGATCAGTAGCCGCCACCAACGCAGGGGATTGGATATTCTGTCAACCAATGCTTATGCCATGACTTATGGTGCGGCAGTGATGGGACTTTTCAGTCTGATTCAACAACACTCTTTTACTCTCGAACTCACGCCACGTTACCTTGGCTCATTGCTGTATCTGGCTATCTTCGGTTCCGTGATTGCATTTGCCGCCTATTTCAGCTTGATTGGACGAATCGGAGCCAGTGGTGCGGCTTATAGCACCTTGTTATTTCCGCTGGTGGCCCTAACCATATCAACCTTCTATGAAGGCTATCACTGGCACCTGAATGCCATTATTGGTTTACTACTCATCCTATTAGGTAATTTAGTGATGTTCTCACGCCCAGGCATGATGCAATCCTGGTTTAAGCGCCGCCATCATTGCCAGCCACAAAGATAACCAAGAAAGGCCGATCGTTATCTCATCGAGAGTTCTGATCGGCCTTGCTCATTTTATTTTGCGGTATCTAAAATGGGTTCACGTACAATGAATATGTAAGACAGAGCCCCGAGGACAGTAACGCAAGAACAGATGGTTAATGCCAGGCTAAATGAGTGAGTGGTATCAACTATCCAACCCGTTATCACCGGTGCAAATGATGCAAATATGAAACTGGCAAAATTCTGTATGCTGCCAACCGATGCAGTCATACGAGAAGAGACCGCGACATGTATAAGCCCCCAGCATGATGTCCCAGCGAAGTGAATACAGAACAGTGCCATGCCTATTAATATAACCGCACTCCCGGTAGTGTCAGCACGGACGACGACAGAGGTAAATGCCGCTGACAGCAACATACCGACCGCAATGCATATTTTGCGGCTTTTTAAAGGAGCCATACCCTGACGGACCAGAAAATCGGTAATGAATCCATTACATAACATGCCTGCCGCGCCGAAAATAAAGGGAATAGAAGCAAACATGCCAGTGCTGGCAAGATTTAAATGATACGTTGTCTGCAAATAGCCCGGTAGCCATGCCAGATAGAGCCATGCGGTATAATTGACGCCACTGAAGCCCAGCATCATGCCCCACATAGTCCGATTACGGAATAAGCCACGCCATTCTTTAAAATTCATAGGCTTACGACTTACATTAACACTGCCAGCATCAAGATATTTTTGTTCTGCTTCGGTTAAATTGATACTGTCACGATTACGGTAAAGCAGATACCAACCGATAGAAAGTGCGATCCCCAGAAGACCAATGGTAATAAACATCCCACGCCAACCGATAACCATCATCATGGCGGCCAGAATAGGTGGACTGATGGCTAAACCAATTGTCGACGCGGAATTAAATATCCCCATAGGCAGGCCACGTTCTTTAATATTGAACCAGTCATTTATCACTTTCACACCGCAAGGGTTCATGGGTGCCTCACCGATACCTAACCCAATACGTACCAGAATAAATTGCGTAAAGGTATGAACTGCCCCGGATAGCGCCTGAAAGAATGACCATACAAACATGCCTAGCCCTAACATAATGCGCGGGCCTTTACGGTCTAACAACGGGCCACACGGCAGTTGAGCAATACCGTATGCCAGAGAAAATGCGGAAAGCAGAAAACCAATCTCCGTGGCACTTAGCCCTAGCTCTTCACGAATGGTTAAATTCGCTACAGATAAAGAACTACGGTCAAGAAAGTTAATAACTGCGGCCAAGAATAATAAAACCATCGATACGGTTTGAATTCTTTTAATACGACTAGAACGCTCTGTATGTAGTATGACCTTGGGGGTTTCATCTGATATTGGGTTTAATACACCCGCATCATTATTTATCAC
>NZ_JAZGQA010000273.1:0-4176 GCF_048593855.1 Yersinia sp. 2542 StPb PI | reverse complement strand
ATTTTGCGGGAGTCGATAATTACTCGGTCAGTTTAATTGTTGGACTTTACTTAACCTGACATAAGCACAGTAAGCAAGCAGGTAAATACAGCAGAAATAAAAGCTATGAATTCATTAAATTAAGCATTTCCAGCGGGAAATAGCAGGAGTTAAAAGCAGAAATAATGCCATTACAAATATTTATAATGGCATTATTTGGAGGGGTATCTATTGACCATTCTTATCTAACAGTAAGATAGAAGGCCATCAGGTTATACCGTAAAACCGAGATAGAGATAGATTGCCAACACAATACTTGCAGTTGCAATGGCATAGGGCATTTGTGTTCGAATATGCTCAATATGGTCACAATCCGTCGCCATAGACGCCACAATGGCATCACCAGAGATAGGCGATGTCATGTCACCAAAAATAGAACCTGCAATGGCCGCACCAATCATATATTCCACGGGCATCCCCAAAGAGACCCCAAGCTGAACACCGATGGGGATCATAATGGCAAACGTGCCCCATGACGTCCCCGTCGCTAGCGACATAATTGCACTGATAATAAAAATAAAGCCAATTGAGAATCCAGGAGAAATAACACCGGAGGTGATAGTAGCAATATATTGCCCGGTATTGAGATCAGCAGAGACATTCCCCATCAAAAATGCCAATACCATAATTGAGCTGATTTTCACCATACTGGCGTAACCGATATACAACTCTTTAAAGAAGGATTCTATATTCAGGATCCGCCGCCCACAGAACCAAACAAAAGAAACCGTTGTCCCAAACATCACAGCGCTATATACCGACATAGAGCCGCTACCTTTAGTGAAATCGCCATCGCCAGTGACATAAAGTGCAACCGGCACAGCAATAACAGTCGACAGAATAGGGATAAGGAAGTTTAGCAATGAATTACACGCCGGATGATCAATGACTTCATCTTTTTCTTTCTCAACGTGCAGATCCTGTTTGCTGATGTAATTCGCTTCAGCCTTCTTCATCGGCCCCCAGGATGCCCCAGAGAAAATATAGAACAGTACGGACGCCAACGAGAACCATGCCATCAGATTCCACACCATCGATCTGGCCAGAATCTCAAAAGGCTGTCCATCGATGTACCCTTTGGCGATCTGGACACCGATGACCCCCATCATTGCCGCACCCCAACCATTTATCATTGCTGAAGAACAGACTGATACACAGGAGGTTTGGACAATATAAGACATTTTCTCTGGTGATAGACCGTATCTTTTTGCCAGATCTTTGGTCGATGCACCGGCAATAAGTTGGTTGATCGAACTTTCAATGAAAATAATTGACGTAATCACCATCGCCAACAACTGCACTGCTTTTTTATTAGTAACAAACTGAGTTTTTTCTGTTAAGGCGCGAACTAAACTTCGAACGCCCCCGGTCACGACAATTAAGCGCATGATCCCGCCAATCATCACCATAAAAATAACGGTACGAGTATTACCTGGAGAAGAGAATGTATCAATAATTCCATTTAAAGTGCCACTGATCCCCTGAAGTAGATTGTGATCGTTAATAACCGTAAATCCAACAACTATCCCCATTAATAACGACAATATTACCTGCCGAGTAAAAATCGCCAAACAAATAGTTACTAGTGGAGTTATAATTGTCCACACGCCATAATCATGCATATGACTACCCTATTAATTATTGTATAAAGGAAAGGGCTTGCTCTGCGTCTGCTATTAAATCATTAATATCTTCGATACCGATTGAAAGCCGTAGTGTTGTATCGTATATGCCTATATTTTCCCTCTCGTTTTGAGACATAGAACCATGCGACATTGAAGCAGAATGGTTAACCATACTTTCAACGCCCCCCAGTGATTCGGCTAAAACAAAATAATTTAGCTTGGCAATAAAGGTTTTCACCGCTGTTATATCGCCTTTTAATCGGATACTGACTACCGCCCCGCCAGAACGCATCTGTTTTTTACACAATTGATATTGAGGATGTGATTCCAGACTAGGGTAATGGACATCTAGTACCTTAGAATGTTGTGCTAAAAACTGCGCGATTTTTAAAGCATTACTGCATTGACGTTCCATACGAACATCAAGTGTTTTCATGCCGCGCAATGCCAAATAGGCATCAAACGGCGAAGCAATAGCCCCAACGGTGGTTTTACAAAAATCCAGTTGGTCGGCAATATTCTGCACATTGGTAATAACTGCACCGCCAATTAAATCTGAATGCCCACCAATATATTTACTGGTAGAGAGCATAACGATATCAGCACCTAAAGTGAGCGGCCGTTGGTTCCAGGCACTGGCAAAGGTATTATCCACGCAGCTCATTATGCCCCTGCTTTTGGCAACCTGGCATACCGCTTCAATATCAACTAATTCCAACAGTGGGTTAGTGGGCGTTTCAATCCAGATTAAAGCTGTATTCTCCTGAATATGGCTATTTACTGACGCCAGATCGTTAAGATCGACATAACTGAATGTGGTACCTGAAGTGTGTTTACGCAGACGTTCAAACAACCGATAAGTACCGCCATAGACCCCTTTCATTACTAATACATGGGAATCTTTAGGTAGCAACTCCAATATAAGTGCAGTTGCTGCCATACCGGAAGCGGTCGCCGTAGCATAGATACCACCTTCTAACTCAGCCAAGGCGGTTTCATACGCATATCTTGTCGGGTTACTGCAACGGGAATAACAAAACTCCCCTTCTTCGCCTAAATTGGGTTGAATGAAAGAACTGGCAGTGGTAATTGGTGGAAAAATAGCATTATTGCCCCGGTCAACTTGATCTCCGGCATGGATAACCAGAGTCGCGATCGATTTTGACTTATTCATTATTTGTCCCTTTAAATTTTTACGATAACCCGCCGATCATTATTAATAATGACGTTAGGCCACGCAGTTAAACCGTAATATTTATTTACGTGTCATTATACTGATAATTTCTTTATCTGTTTGCCTCATCGGCGATAACACTAATTTACATAAATTGTTGATAGAACCTTCAACATTGCAAGAAACAATGCCATCACGCTCCCCTGCAACGCTATTTTGTTGCGCCATCAACACCGACTTAAATGCGCAGGCGGTGGCAGTAGACACTTTCATCGCACAACTATTTGATGCACCATCACAAATAATCCCACTGATATCACTGATCATATTACTGACCGCGTAGGAGATAGTCTGAAAATCCTGGGTCAATAACCAACTCATACCTGCCGCTGCGCCCATTGCTGCCGTTGAAGCCGCACACAATGCAGACAATCGGGTATAACGCATATGAATTGAAATTGCAGCCAAATGAGCCAATGCTAATGCCCTGGCCAGGGTTTCATCATCGGTCTTTAGATGTCTGGCAAGTGTCACTACCGGCATTGTCACGGTAATCCCTTGATTACCTGAGCCATAATTTGACATCGCGGGTAAGGGTGCGCCTCCCATACGGGCATCTGACGCCGCAGTGGTGTTGATCAACATTTGGCTCAGTAAGTCAGTGCTGATAAAGCCGTTTTTCCTGGCCTGCGACAACGCCCCACTCACGTTCAAACCATAGCTCTTCCTTTGCCCCTCATCAGAAAGCGCAGTATTAATCTCAGCACTTTTCAGCATAAACATAATATCTTTAGCGCCAACATCGGTCACAAATTTAAATGCGTCGTTAAGTGAAAATTCGGGTAGTGCGCCCTTTTCATTGTCGGTGATTAAGTCTCGGGCTAATATTTGTTTTATATTATTAATATATACTTGCGTGACATTGGTATGGCCACCTTGAATCACAACCCGGCAGTGATCATCAAGGCTATATAACGTAATATCAATAAAAATAAAGTCCGCAGCATCTACTGCGTTTAAACACACTTTACCTGATTCATTGAACATATAAGCTTGGGTAATTTGTGCCGCAGTAATGTCTTTCAATACTTCTAAATCGGCATCCGCGTTACCGCCAATAGCCCCTATCGCCGCAGCAAGAGTCACTCCGCAATAGGTTGTTCCTGGGATAGTGACCCCCATCGCATTTTTATACAGATTCTCCGATATCTCCCCCGTTATTTTTAATATCGGTGCGTTGAGATATTTGGCAGCCACCGCAGCAGCATACGCAATAGCAATAGGTTCAGTACAACCTAATGAAAGTTTTACTTCTTTTCTCAACCAATCGAGCAACTG
>NZ_JAZGQA010000272.1:0-4220 GCF_048593855.1 Yersinia sp. 2542 StPb PI | reverse complement strand
ATGGTGTGCGCCGCTAAAGCTATTCGTGCCAGTCAGGGTGATGGCAGCGTTGGTATTGATGTCGCCCGTGCCGCTCAGCACATTGGCCAGTGCCGCATTAGCCCCGTTCAGGTTTAAATCACCCAGCACATTAATGGCACTGCTGCCCAGCGTACCGGCCCCGTTCAGGGTTGCCGACGCGCCCGACGCAATCAGGGTCTGGCCGCTTAACCCGCTGTTGGCACCACTGACCGCCAAGTCACCGCCGTTGATGTTCAAGGTGCCGGCACCGGTTAAACCGCCGGTCGCCGTTGAGACTCCGCCCGCCGCCAAATTCAGTGTCCCGCCCGCAATATTCAGGCTATTGCTGTTGGTCAGCGCCCCCGAACTACTCAGTACGCCGCCCGTGCCCAGCGTTACCGTACCGATATTGGTTAGCCCGCCGACAGTCTGGCTGTGACCGTTGAGATTAGTGTTGGTGCCCGCCGCGGTTGTTAATCCAGAGGTCTGTCCCAGCGCATTATCGCTGCCCAGATTCAAGATGCCGCCATTCACCAATGTGCTACCGGTGTAATCGTTCGTGGCATTGTTCAGCGTCATTTCGCTGTTATCAGCAGCGATAGATAAATTACCGCTACCAGTCAGTTGAGCAGTCAGCAGTTTATTGGTATCCAATGCGCCCTGTGACGTCAGCGTTAATGTCTGCCCGGAGATTATTGCCAACCGAGTCAGCACAGAGGTTATGCTCAAGCCGCTACCTACGCCGGATAAGGCATAGTTATAAAGGGCTTGTGCTACCGTATTCACCCCCTGAATAACACTCATTGAAGTATCAGGACCTAAACTCGCACCCGACAAATCCATGAGTGTCAGTCGCGCCAAATCTGTTGCTGATAGGGTATTGCTACTGTCAATTAACTTGACTGAGCTGCCAGTGTCTTGATCGAGTATGTTTCCGGCGATACTCATGGCCGGATCGACTCTGATATTGCTGTCGTTTGTCACCGCCAACGTGTCGGCAGTAATTAAACTGCCATTAGAAAATGCAGAGGTACCGCCGTTGAGAATAAAATTACCTATCGCCTGATTGCTATTATCCACCGCAACCAGAGTCCCCGCAGACACAATAAAGGAGGCATTGCTCAATGCGCCTGTATTATCACCACTCAGGGTGAAAACAGTGTTTTTCATATCAATCGTACCGGCGAATCCCGTGCCTGTATTAGCACCAAAATTGAAGGTGTTATTCGCGGTATCAATATTTAATAAACCGGTTCCCAACAGGGAGTTGTTATACGTCGCCACACCATTCAAATTCAGTGTGCCGTCCAGTGAAAGGTTACTCGTCCCCAACTGATTGCTGTTGCTGACTGTTAGAGTACCGCTCTGATTCACCTGCCAATCGCCAGCAAAAGTACTGGCCTGGCTCAACGAAACATTAGCACCGTTATCAACAATGGCTAAACCATCCCCGGCGGCAACATGGCCTAATGAGGCGTTCAGTGTGCTATTGAATGTGCTGCCAAAAAGTAACTCACTGCTCGCGCTGATATTAATTGCCCCGCTACCGATATTATCGTCAAAATTCAGGGTAATTTGGCTATCGATAAGATTGATATTGGTAAAGCCCTGTAACGACGTACCACTCGCCAGAGAATCAAATGAGTTATTGAAGTTCAGGGTATTTGAGCCACTACCGGCATTTAGAGCACCTAAATAAGTGCTCCCCAGCGTCATATTATTAAGAGTAAAAGTATCGTCGCCTGTGCCTGTTGTAATGGAGGATACCTGTGCACCATTCTCGATAGTGACATTGTTATTCCCGTCACCCAGATTAATCGCACCATTACTTTGCGATGTGCTACCAAGAGCTAATGTATCGCTGCCGGAACCTGTGGTTAATGATCCATTCAATATCGAGTTATTATTGATTATATTTGCCGCTGTTCCGGCAAATGTCACCGCACCATTAATCGTCCCGTTATTATTCAATGTCTTTGCAGTGGTGCCTGCGAAATTAATCGCCGTTGCACCCGTTGCATTGATCAGGGTATTCACACCAATGGTGGTCGCCGTTCCTGCACCATCGGCTACTTGCAGCCCGGTGCCAGCACTGTCGGTCACATTAATGTCCAAATACGCATTACTGAGATCGACCCCACCAACAGAACTTATCCCGGTCCCCGCACCTGTCACATTAATAATATTATTGCCATTAACACTGTTGGCAAATGTCAGACCGGCCAGGCTATTTAGCGCAGTGCCCGTCACCGTGTTGAAGATGATATGGTTTAATGCCAGATTAACACCCGCCGCCTTTGAGAAAGCGACACCGGTACCATTCAGATTAAGAATCAAGTCAGTCAAAACATGGCTATTGCTAGTGCCAGCAAAAGTTAACGCATTCGCCGCACCCGTCGTGGTTATCGCCCCCCCCATCATATTTAGCAACGCATTGGTTAGAACATTAATACCTGTTCCGGCACTGGCACTCACTGTGCCACCAGTATTATCAATATTGATTGTTTGTGCCGTGGCAGCTGAAACTGCAATCCCCGCCGTGGTGCTAGTAATCGAACCACTGTTGGTCAAACTAGCCGTGCCACTGCCATTATGGGTAAGGACTATCCCGGCAGTAGTACTGTTAATCGTGCCCGCGTTAGTGACATTGACCGTCCCACTACCGGTATCAGTGACACTGATACCGGTTGCTTTTCTGATAGTACCCTCAGCCTCATTACGAACGACCACATTGCCCGATGAGCCAGCACTGATATTAATCCCGGTGCCCGCGGTGGTATTTTGCGTGCCATCAGAGATGGTCGCCGCTGAACGGATATAAATATTCCCCGTCCCTGCAAGGGTTTTGCTGGCAATAATCCCATCATTGGCCGCTCCGGCAGCAACAACAAGATTTGAGCCCGCGGCCAGATTGTAGATAACATCATTAGGCGAGGCCGGACCATTGTAAATATATGAAGTTGTAGTCGTACTGGGGGCATTACTGATGACATCGCCCGCCAAGTTATTCATGTTAATCACTGCACCGGAACCAAATAATCCGGTAACCGGATTATAAGAACCTATCTGTACACCATAGTTAGCCACCCCTAACGGGTTTTGGCTATCGATAGTCAGGGTTAATTTGGCACCATCATCAATCATATAGTTATACGAGGCCACGCCAACACCAACAACACCGGGTCCATTAGTGAGCCGCGTGCCCGTAATATTAACATCGGCACCATTGGCAAAATGGAGCACGCTATTCGCTGCTGTATCATTACTCCAGAATACCGCCGGATAATCAGGGCTTGTTATCCCTGTTAAGTTGAAATGTCCCGTAAATGTAATATTACTGCCTAAAACTGATTGTCTATAAGTGCCGAAATTTAAGGTGATAGGCTGGGTAATATTGCCGAATATCACTCTACCGATCTTATTGGCTGCGACCGCAGCGCTATCAACACCCATCGCAACCAGTTTTCCATTGGGTACTGAGTTAATGTTATCCAAAGTGACGTCTAACCGAGTCGTGTCGTCTTGTACATACACCAGTCGGGAAACTATACCGCTTGTGATCGCAAGCGTTGACGTAATGTCGCCAAAGTTGACGAGTTGGAACGTTGCATTTTGCGAACTCCAGGCGGCATTATTTGTGGTTCCCGCCGCCATGAGGAAAGCAAAGTTCGCGTAGTTTAAGTTATAGCCACCACCATCAATCACCAGATTCTGCCGGGCATTTGCGGCTTGGTTTACTGTGATCCCCCCAGCATATGCGGTTGCAAGATTGATATCTGCTGTCAATAGGATCGTGGTCGCAGTACTTCCCGCCCCCGCACTACTTAATGCCGCGACTAAACCTGCCGCGGTTGATACCGTCACGCAGTTTGTGCCCATAGCAGCACAATCGCCGACACTGATAGCAAAAGCCGGTTGAATACCAAACACCCCCATCACGGCGGCGGCTACAATAGCTATTTTAGGAGAAAGATGTTTACCTGATTTCTCAAGTAAAGATGTGGCTGTGGAGCCTCGCTGGGTAGTTTTTGATTTTTGTTTTCCCTTGGCAAACTCACCGACCGCAACCCATATACTCAAGGATATATTCCAAATAACTTTAAAAATTGCATTCATATATATCCTTAAAAGATTAAAATCTTATTGAAAGTGTATTGATGACATCGCACCTTACAAATCAGACGAGAGAGGAAACCGTCATAAACTAATGATTCAATAAG
>NZ_JAZGQA010000271.1:0-4272 GCF_048593855.1 Yersinia sp. 2542 StPb PI | reverse complement strand
AAAAAAACATTACGGAAGGTGCCCGATTTGAACATTAAGAAACTTGTTGCAGCGGTAGGGATCATTGCCGTTTGCTGCTTGTTTTATCTATTAGCCCTTGATAGTTATTGCGATCAGGGGGGGACTTTTTCTACCGGTATTTGTGCTATCACTTCGATTATTCCATGGTAAGGATAGCCTATTATGCTTAGCTATAATAACGATAGATAACTATTACTATTCGTTATCGTTATTAAGTATGAATCACTTATTCAGATCCCCTTTGTGGTGGGCAGAGTGATAAGATAGCGCCTTAGCCACGTATGTCATAGGGTCGTCAATGTTAGATACAAATATGGGGGCACTGGGTGTCATCCCAATTGCTTTATCGCTGCTTACTGTCATTTTCTTCTTGATAGTCTGGTTCTTTTTGAGCCGTGCCAGTGTACGAGCAAATGAACAAATCCGTTTGTTACACGAAATTGCCGAACAACAAAAACGGCAAACCGAATTGCTCAATGCTTTACTGGAAAATGCTACGGGTGTCAGGCATGAGCAAGACGATAGTGATATTGTCTCGCCTCTCGACTTTAAAGGGTTTATTCCAGAGCGATAAATCCCCCCGATTCTGATGCTGTCACCCGGCGGTATCAGAATATCGTCGTAGCCAGAGTGATGGTTTCTCCTGCATAGCCGGCATTATCTTTTTGCGCGATGTGAGTTTGCCCCTTTATTTAGCCCAATATACTGCGCTGATTGTCATAAATTTGTCTTATTTTCGCCGTAATGTAGCCAGGACTTTTCAAGAAAACGGTGATTCTAATGATTAAATGGTATGAAGAAAGTGACACTGAAGTGAACCGAAATATTGCACTGCTGACAGGGGAAGATCCCGATAAGTGGTATCCATACGGTGGAGTTAAAGGTAAGGACTACTGCAAAAACCCTTCTGATGCCTGGCCTATCATCTATGCCAATAAAATTGGCCTCTATTCCCCTGAAGTTAATGATAATAATCAGTGGAATGCTCGGATTACCAATCCGCAAGGTGAGTGGCAAGCCTATAGCCAAAGTCCACTTCGTGCCGCGATGATCTGTTACCTGCTCAGCCAAGATATTTGAGTAAATATTGATGGTTTTCGACCGCGTGGAGACCCATATGCTGAGCGCGTGGCGTGACCAACGGTAAGCGATTCTCTGACTGACTTCTTGGAGCTGATGATGAAACGTATTATTAAAGGGGATTCAAATTTATCTCACCTGGTCATTGCCCATGCGGCGATTGACCACCATCAAAAATCTTATGGTGAGCGGCGTCAAGGCTGGCCTTCAACTTATCTTATCCGCTATAAAAATAATCGCGTGGCGGTTGAAGTTGTCACCCGGCGTCAATCTTATGTCGCGACATTGATGATTGGGGCCAGGAATCTGAGTAAGTTATGTGGCATATCTGCGTTACAACCCTAAACAGACAAAGCATCATTGTCTTCTAATCAAATCCTTCCCATGTAAACATCGGCTGATTGATCCTTCTCCGATAGTCAGCTAACTACCTTTATTCTTGCTGCAATTAGGTTTAAGTGTTAAAAAACCGCCGCAGATTCATTTATGAAAGCGCTGTTTAGCACGTTAGTGCGTAATAGGTGCGGCAGAGGATAGGATGGAACAGCAGTTGCAGGATTCAACACTAAAACGCGGTTTAAAAAATCGACATATTCAACTGATTGCCTTGGGTGGTGCGATTGGGACCGGATTATTTTTAGGGATAGCTCAGACGATTAAGATGGCTGGCCCCTCAGTGATACTCGGCTATGCCATCGGTGGTTTTATCGCTTTTCTCATTATGCGTCAGCTCGGTGAGATGGTTGTCGAAGAGCCAGTTGCAGGTTCATTTAGTCATTTTGCGTATAAATATTGGGGCGATTTCGCTGGCTTCTTATCTGGTTGGAACTACTGGGCGATGTTTATACTGGTTGGTATGGCTGAATTGACCGCCGTCGGTATTTATATTCAATACTGGTGGCCAGAGATTCCCACCTGGGTTTCCGCTGCTGTATTTTTTGTCTTAATAAATGCCATCAATCTTATTAACGTACGTATGTATGGTGAAACTGAATTCTGGTTCGCAATCATCAAGGTTGTTGCCATTATCGGTATGATTGTGTTCGGTGCATATCTGCTGGTTTCCGGTACTGGTGGGCCTGAGGCATCGGTTACTAACCTCTGGGCACAAGGTGGGTTTATGCCCCATGGCTTGAGCGGATTAGTGATGGCGATGGCGGTGATTATGTTTTCTTTTGGTGGCTTGGAGATGGTTGGCATTACGGCCGCTGAAGCTGAAGATCCACATCACAGTATTCCTAAAGCAACCAATCAGGTTGTCTATCGCATCCTTATTTTTTACATCGGTTCATTGGCGGTACTGCTTTCCCTATATCCGTGGGGCAAAGTGGTTGAAGGCGGTAGCCCCTTTGTGATGATTTTCCATGCGTTAGATAGCAATTGGGTTGCAACAATCTTGAATGTAGTGGTTTTGACCGCAGCGCTATCGGTTTATAACAGCGGTGTTTATTGTAATAGCCGCATGTTATTTGGCTTGGCATCGCAGGGGAATGCGCCTAAGTTGTTGACCCGGGTTAATAAACGTGGCGTGCCTATTCTGTCAATCGCACTTTCGGCGTTGGCCACTTCAGCCGGTGTTGTTATAAACTATATTATGCCGGGCAAAGCGTTTGAACTGCTTATGGCGCTGGTTGTTTCAACATTGGTCATTAACTGGGTGATGATTTGTTTAGCTCACCTCAAATTCCGGGCTGCGAAGGTGCAAGAAGGCGTAGAACCGCGGTTTAAGGCGCTATGGTACCCATACGGTAATTATCTGTGCCTGGTGTTTCTGTCGTTGATTCTGGTCATTATGTATCTCACTGATGGTATTCAGATCTCAGTGCTAATGATGCCAGTTTGGGTTGCGCTATTGTGGTGCGGTTTTATACTCACTCGGCGTAAACATAAGCGGCATGAACTGAATGTAAATGACTCAGATGCAGCCTGATTGAAGTGTTAGCATAAAAGTGCCGGGCGATTAACTGTATGAAAAATCAAGCCCGGCGGTTATCACCTAAGACGCTATTTGTTGTGTTTAAATAATCAGCAATAAACTAAGCGGATACTCAGCATAGTTTTAATTGATAAGAACTATCGTATTTTTTGGGATCAATTAACGCTAATTGAGATTAATTCTTAATAGTCGCTTATAACCATTTTAATTGCATGGTTTAAATAGTTAAATAATAGCGTCCATTAGAATTGCCAGCGCATCCAGGTAAACAAAACATTACCATTATTATAAGTGCCGGGAATATAGGTGCTTTGTAGTGAAAACTTATTATATTCAATAGAAATAAGTGGCAAAGGCAATGGGACAGGAATGTAATAATATTCATGACGTGCGGTAATGCTGGCGGTAAAACCTACGCCAAAACGCCAGCCGTCCATCGCTCCCGGTATCCACATTTTTTGATAGCCATAACCTATAATGGGTTCAATTTGGTTGTGCGAATCCATAAATGCCATCGCATACACAGAGTGCCAGTTGTTATCCTCATCATAGCGATATTTGCCATAGCCGATACCCCATGGCCGCTCATTGTATGACTCTATCTTGTCATCATCGTAGGTCCAGCGGTTGTGCCAGGTATTCAGCGGGATATACAGCTCCTGGTTTGGTGAATCCCAGGTAAGCGAGATGTTGCTCGTCAGGCGTTGCCACAGACTCCCATTGCTGGTTTGCGGGTTATGTTGCCCTATAGATGTCGGTGTTGGCTGATAGTTTTCCTCCGCCAATACAGTAGCGGCCTGACCCCACCATAAGCTACTGAGAATACAGGTGTTGATAATATATTTACAATTCATAACATGGCTCTCTGATGCCCATAAGGCGAAATAAGATATCTGTGCATCAGATAATCTTTGTACTTATCAAAATAAGGGTGATTAATAGATTATTTATAATTGCGTGGAGCTTATAATCTCGAACCTAAACCACACTATAACGATAAAGTAATTTAGAGTTTTCAACTGTACATCAGTGCTATTAAATTCTGTTTCAGAAAAGTAAAGAATATATCAAGAGGGATTTCTCACACTAAATGTAGGTGGATTAGGCTGCATTTCACCCTGGTGAATTAACTAATAATGCGTGCTTTAGGCGATATTCATGCAGATTAAATAAAGTGCTATCGCACCTTGTTGGTGCGATGCAGCTAATTTTTCTCGTGTATTGCACCTATATAG
>NZ_JAZGQA010000270.1:0-4277 GCF_048593855.1 Yersinia sp. 2542 StPb PI | reverse complement strand
GAGAGCAGTGTACTTTCCATACTCTGAATATCAGTTTGACCATTAACCAAGTGGAAAGCTATATTTCCCGCTTCCTCTTCAGGTAACTGAATATTGAGTTTCTCATTTAAGTATTTAACTGCTTGTTGCGCAATAGAAAATTCATGCGGATAAAATCTTTTTACTTCGTATAACAATCTATTTTGGATTGAAATCCCTTTGTGAAAACGTTCGATGGCAAAGGTAATATGGTCCGTTAGAGTAAAAAATAGCTGTTCACTAAGTTTTCCCTTCAGGCTGGCATTAGCGTCACTCATAATATTCTGCACCAAAGATATATACTCTTCTGGCGTATTTTCGATCAACCTAACATATTCTCTACTGGTTTGATTTTTTTGTACCACATAGACTTTTTCTATTTTCCCAGCATCAATCGCATCACCAATTTTGCTATTAAATCCAATACCTTTCCCCATAACAATAACTTCATTATTGTTGGCATCGACAGATAAGACCAGGCTGTTATTCAATACTTTAATGACATCCATTTTTCTAGCCACCTCTGTCTTTGCGCCGCAATGACTTTATATCATGATTAGCCCGGTCTACCGGGCTGTCTAGTATGCCAACTGTTCATCTGCCGTGGGCGGTTCTCTGCCGCCCAGAATATCAAACTACGGTCAAAGATACTGACCATTTGAGGCAATGACTTGTTGATACCAGGTAAAACTGGCTTTTTTTATACGCCTTAGGTCGAGTAAATCATGTTCATTCCGATTGACATAAATAAAGCCATAGCGCTTACCATAGCCCTGATGCGTGCTGACAACATCAATAACAGACCACGGGCAGTAGCCCATTAGCTCTACACCATCGCTGATAGCCAACTGCATTTGTTCTATATGTTTACGCAGAAAATCAATACGATAGTCATCGTTAATCTGATCGTCGCTTTGCAGCGAATCCGGTGCGCCAATACCATTTTCGCTAATCAGGATGGGCAGATGGTAGCGCTCATACGTCTTACGTAACGTGAGACGTAACCCAATGGGGTCGACCACCCAGCCATAGCGGGTTTTATCCACAAACGGATTTTCTGCTGCGCGATACACGCCCGGTTCACCCAACATGATCTGCTGATCTCCGGCACGGGCCGTGATATCTGAAGCATCGCCCCGACTGGCAGCAATAGTCGCCGTCGAATAATAGTTAATTGCGACAAAATCCGGCCGCCCTTGTGACAAGATTTCACTGTCACCACTTTCCACCGTGGGCACTAATCCACGATCCTGCAAATAACGCCACGCCAACGCATTGTAACGACCATACACCGCCACATCGAGAAAACTCCAGCAGCGTAATGTTTCCCAGTTATGGGCTGCGATAGCATCTTGTGGTGCACAGGTTTCCTGATACATCGATGTGGTATTTATCGCCGGACCAATTTTACCTTCCGGGCACATTTGATGACACAACGCCATCACCTGCGCCTGTGCCAACATCATATGGTGACTCTGCTGATATAAGGATTTTTTATCCGGTAATTGACCATCGGGGGAGTACCAATTGCCCCAGGATGGAGGATCATGGTGTTCTGCTCATTAATCGTCAGCCAATATTTTACTTTGCTACCAAAATGGCTAAACAGCACTTTGGCGTATTCAACAAAGGCGTCAATCGTGGCGCGATGCCCCCACCCACCCTGCTGCTCCAGACAATAGGGCAAATCAAAATGGTAAAGTGTGACAACTGGCTCTATGCCGTAATGATTAAGTTCATCAATCAAATTCTGATAAAACGCGATCCCCGCAGGATTAACCGCCCCCGAACCATCAGGGATAATGCGGGTCCAGGCGACAGAAAATCGGTATGCCTTTAAGCCTAATTCGGCAAATAACTTAACGTCTTCTTTATAGTGATGGTAGTGGTCACTGGCGATTTTAAAATCTGCCGTCCCTGTTGGGTGCTGGCACATATCAATGACCGATGGACTTTTACCGTCTTCATCCCAGGCACCTTCAACCTGATAGGCAGAGGTGGAACCGCCCCAGAGGAATCCTGCTGGGAAGTTCTGTAATTGTTGATAAATCATAACCGCCCCCTAACCACGTGCACCCAGAGTAATAATCGGCTCACCAAACTGAGTTGGCCCGCTAGCTGCACTGCTAACCTGCGAATACGCATCACTGTTTACAATCAATACCGGTGTGACGATATCGTAGCCTGCCTGAGTAATGGCGCTGATATCAAAACTCACCAGCAGGTCGCCCACCATGACACGATCCCCCACTTGCAGCGTCGAACTGAAGTACTGACCATTTAAGTTGACGGTATCAATACCGATATGAATCAAAACCTCAGCCCCGTCGTCTGATTTAATTCCGACAGCATGTTTACTGGGTAAGAACGTCATAATTTCACCTGTTACTGGGGCGCGCATTTCCCCCACATCAGGGATAATAGCCACCCCCTGCCCCAACAATCCCAGAGAAAACACATCATCGTTAACCTGACCTAATGGGATTAATTTTCCGCTTAATGGGCTACTTATGACTGCCGCCTGAGCCGCTGTCCCCGGAGTTCTCGCCACGGAGGCAGGCAAGGGAACGTTATCACTTTCATCAACTTGCGCTTGTTCATCTACCGGGTCTTCAAAGCCCAATACCCAGGTCAGGGCGAAAGTGACCACAATAGCAATCACGCAGGTTATTAATGCGTGCACAATGTTCATTGGGTTTTCGCCAATAAACGCCGGTAATGCAGCCAGCCCTGGTGATACAAAGGCGTAACGCACCACACCACTTAACCCCGCATAAACACCGGCGCAGCCCCCACCGATCATTGCCGCCACCAGCGGGCGTTTCAGCTTCAGGGTCACGCCATATAATGACGGCTCGGTTATTCCCAAAAGTGCAGTGAAGCCTGCTGAAGATGCCAGTTGTTTCAAGTTCTTATTCTTCGTTTTGAAGGCGACACAGAGTGTCGCCGCCCCCTGAGCAATATTGGATGCCAACATACCGGGGCCATTGATCATCTCATAGCCTTGCTTAGTCAATTGCATGGTTGCAATCGGGGTCATGGCCCAAGCCGTGCCCGTAATAACCAAGAAGGGTTGCAGCGCCCCCATTAGCATGGGAATAAGCCAACTGGCTTTCGTGTTTATAATGGCAGCACCACTGCCCACCATATCATTAAGAAAGANACCAAATGGCCCGATCACGACTAATGCCAAAGGAGCAGTAATCAATAATATAATCATTGGCTTGGTAAAAAATTTAATCATCGAGGGCGAAATTCGCTCGGCAAAGCGCTCGACATAAGACATCAACCAAACGGTAAAGATAATCGGTAATACCGAACCGGCATAATCAGCCAATCTAACCTGAATACCGATAAAGCTAACTGCGTCACCTTTTACCAACATTTGTGCCAAATTCGGGTGTAACAGTGCCCCGGCAATCGTCATTGCCAAAATAGGATTACATTCAAACTTAATCGCGGCACCATATGCCAGCAGAACCGGCAGGAAAAAGAATGCCGCATCCGCAATGGTATCGAGCAGCTGATAAGTGGTACTGCTAGCTGTAATCACACCGGTGAGTTTCAAAATTGCCAGCAACGCCTTAATCATCCCGGCTCCGGTAATAGCCGGAATGACAGGGGTAAAGGTGGTAGAAATCACACTGATTATCTGGCTGAAAATACCATTTTTGGTTTTATTTTTATTGCCCTGCTTCTCTGGTGTTGGCGCACTGCCAATTTCTTTCAATATCGTCCGATAGGTTTGCTGCACGTTGTTGCCGACAACTATTTGAAACTGGCCTCCTCGCTCGACCACACTGATCACACCCTCCAGTTTTTCAATCTGTTTAGCATCAACTTTAGTGTCATCGTTAAACTCAAAACGCAAGCGGGTGGCGCAATGTGTTAACTTACTGACATTATGCTTCCCCCCGATCAATGCTAAGATCTTCAATCCTAACTGCTGGTAATCCATCGCTATTCCCCTGAATTTATCACTTAAAAAAAAAACAAAAAAAAAGACCAAAACAAAAATGCACCCGCGGACGGGGGACACTTTTATTTTGGTCTTGCCTGCTTTACCAGTAACACGCCTCAATAAAATTATGGCAATAAATATAACTATTGCGCTATCAGTATCATCATTGAAGGTGAGAGAATGCAATATCATTCTCGGAAAACTGTGTGTTAGATCTCATATGGCATCTTACGCAGTACGCTTTATGCACAGCACTAAGTCGAGGCGATTCGAATAAGAGTTTCTGCAACTTACCTAT
>NZ_JAZGQA010000026.1:0-33391 GCF_048593855.1 Yersinia sp. 2542 StPb PI | reverse complement strand
CGTTAGCTCAGTTGGTAGAGCAGTTGACTTTTAATCAATTGGTCGCAGGTTCGAATCCCGCACGACCCACCATTATGTCAAGTAATCCCGCACAACCCACCATTATCTTCCAGTTGTCATCATCTCCTCCCGATTTATCTCCCTAGTGTTCTTATCGATTTCCTTTCCATCCTGAATATAACCCCTATAATCCTCTAATATTCTTTCGACGACTCACTTTCCCATCTCATTTTTAACTCCATTAAACATTTTCACCATTATCAGACAATTTTGGGCGACTTTTAGCTGGATATTGGGTATTTTGTTTAGGATAAAAAACAAATCAAGTGTTACTGGCAGCCAGCAACGTTTGCTGACTCTGGAATAACTGGCAACAGAGATGTGAGCGATGAGTGAAACTTTTGATGTGAATGCGGCTATTTATCCATTTCCTCCACGGCCTGTCCTTTTGGATGAAGAGGAAAAAGCCTTTTACCGTGAGAAGATCAAAACACTGCTGAAGCAGCGCGATGCGGTGTTAGTCGCTCACTATTATACTGATCCCGAAATCCAAGCTTTAGCCGAAGAAACCGGCGGTTGCGTCGCCGATTCCCTTGAAATGGCACGATTTGGTAATAACCATCCGGCATCGACATTACTGGTCGCCGGCGTGCGTTTTATGGGAGAAACGGCCAAAATCTTGAACCCTGAGAAGCAAGTGTTGATGCCAACCCTGAATGCAGAGTGTTCGCTGGATTTAGGCTGCCCGGCGGATGAATTTGCCGCATTTTGTGATAGTCATCCAGACCGCACCGTGGTGGTGTATGCCAATACCTCTGCGGCGGTTAAAGCCCGAGCTGATTGGGTAGTGACCTCCAGTATTGCGGTTGAGCTTATTGAGCATCTCGATAGCCTGGGTGAGAAAATTATCTGGGCGCCGGATCGCCATTTGGGTAATTATGTGCAGAAGAAGAGTGGGGCCGATGTATTGTGCTGGCAGGGGGCTTGTATCGTCCATGACGAGTTTAAAACCCAGGCACTGGCTCGCATGAAAGTACTGCATCCTGATGCTGCGGTGTTAGTTCACCCGGAATCACCTCAGGCAGTGGTTGATATGGCTGATGCTGTCGGCTCGACTAGCCAACTGATTCAGGCTGCAAAAACGTTGCCACAGCAAAAACTTATTGTGGCGACTGACCGTGGCATTTTTTACAAAATGCAGCAGGCGTGCCCAGATAAAGAATTATTCGAAGCCCCGACGGCGGGTGAAGGTGCGACGTGCAGAACATGCGCTCACTGTCCGTGGATGGCAATGAATGGTCTCAGAGCGATTGCTGAGGGGCTGGAGCAGGGAGGTGTAATGCATGAGATACATGTCGATGAAGAATTGCGTCAGCAGGCGCTGATACCGCTGAATCGGATGTTGGATTTTGCCAACCAGTTGAAGTTACAGGTCAAAGGCAATACCTGAGTCGTAAATAACACCAATTGACCTCAATACTTATTATTTCTCCCCAATAAAAGGATTGCCAGATGGATTTCCTCAGTACAAGCAATATATTGGTGCATATTCCGCTGGGTGCGGGGGGGTATGACCTTTCATGGATAGAGGCGATTGGTACCCTGTTCGGGTTACTCTGTATTTGGTTTGCCAGCAAAGAGAAGATAATTAACTATCTGTTTGGCCTGATTAACGTGACGTTATTTGCGGTAATCTTTTTCCAGATTCAGCTCTATGCCAGCCTGCTATTACAGTTGTTCTTCTTCGTCGCCAATATCTATGGCTGGTATGCCTGGAGTAAGCAAACGCCTGACAATCAAGCTGAATTGAAAATTCGCTGGTTATCATTGCCGAAAGCATTGATTTGGGGCGCAGTGTGCGTGGCTGGTATCGCTTTAATGACCTTGCATATTGATACTGTTTTTGCCGGGTTGACCCGTGCCGCAGTGGTGGTGATGCAGCGTTTGGGCGCTAATGTGCAAATGCCTGAACTGCAACCTGATGCATTCCCATTCTGGGATTCCACCATGATGGTGTTATCAATTGTGGCGATGATCCTGATGACACGCAAATATGTTGAGAACTGGCTGATTTGGGTGGTGATTGATGTCATCAGTGTAGCGATTTTCGCCTATCAGGGGGTTTATGCGATGGCTCTGGAATACGTGATACTGACACTGATTGCCCTGAATGGCTCTTGGTTGTGGATGAAGAGCGCGGCAAGAAATCATTCACGTCCGTTATCAACTCAGAGTCACTAGCGGCTAAGTCAGGCCACTGTTTTATCGGGTTTATCTCCGTTGAAACAGTGGACTTTTGCCCTCAGTGAGGGTGGTAATGGTGCGCGTTGTTACTGGCGGTCTGATTGATACCACAATCGGGTGCGGCGCAATGCTGATATTCCATTTGAATGGTGGCATGCCCAATATTGTAGTGATGCAGTAAATGGTGCTGGATACGATGCAATAATTCATCGTTATCCCTCGGAGGGATCACTTGCACATGCAGTGTCATTAGCCGTTTTTCGCCAACTTGCCATAAGTGAACATGATGAACGTCCCTCACTTCATATATGCTGGCGCATAAGTCTTTGCGCAATTTGGTGATATCAATCTCTTGCGGCGCGCCCTCTAACAGTTCGTGAAAACTCTCTTTCAGCAGCCGCCAGGCGCTGCGGAGCACCAACACTGAGACCAATACCGACAATATCGGATCAATAGGTGTCCAGCCGGTAGTCAGAATGACCACGGCAGCCACTATCGCCCCAACGGAACCTAATAGATCTCCCAGCACATGTAAGGCTGCGGCGCGCACATTGATATTCTTTTCTTCCTCGCCACGATGCAGTATCCAGAAGCAGAAAATATTTGCACATAATCCGGCGATGGCGATGAATAACATCGGCATCCCCATCACTTCATGGGGAGAAAAGAAACGCCGTACCGCTTCCCAGACTATCAATACCACAATCAACAATAATGCCGCCGCGTTGACGAACGCTGCCAGTGTGGTCAGGCGCAAATAACCAAAGGTATGGCGAGAGTCAGGTTTTCGCTGAGAGAAATGAACTGCCATCAATGCGATAAATAATGCGGCTGAGTCTGTCAGCATATGTCCGGCATCCGCCAATAATGCCAGCGAACCCGATAGCCAGCCACCAATGGCTTCCACCACCATAAACAGAGTGGTAACCACAAAAGCTATCAGTAGGCGTTTACTGTTGCTGTCTTGGGGGAAAAATGAAGATACAGCCATAGTTATCCTTGGACCATAAGATGTGTGCACAGAACTGTCGATTTATGTTAGCTCTGACAGGGTTTGATTCAAACCTTTAATCAACTGTGCTAATAGATTCTGCAGTTTAGTATAGGCCGCAGGAGCGATTTTGCCTTGCTGGCATTGGCTAATTAACTGCTGGCATAATGCGGCACCTGCGGCATTTTGCAATATCAGAAAACTGCCCTTAATGCGGTGTAATACCTGTGCACGGGCCGCTAGCGACTGTGGTACCAGTGCAAGTTGTTGGCGGTCATGCACCATGGAATCAAGCAGCGTCACCACTAATTTGCGCACCATTTTTGGGTCCTGATTACCCAATCGTAATAGTATTTCCCGCAGGTTATCGTAAACCGGTTGCTCTGTGGCCATAACGGTTTGTATGCGTAATACCCGCTCAATATCACTGAGTGTCACCGGTTTGGTCAGCCAATGGTCGATAACGATATTCCCAGACCGGATACGGGTAAATTCTTGTACATCGGCTGAGCAAAGGATGATTTTTACCGCTTTAGACTGAGATGGGCGCTCTTGTCGGCGAATGATTCGCGCCAGGGTAAAACCATCCAGAGTGGGCATATTGTAATCGACAAACAGCACATCGAACGGTTGCTGAAAATGAGCGTGTAATAGCTGGCGGGCATTATCAAACAGCTCGGATTCAATACCAAAATGCCTGAGCTGTTGTTGCATCAACAGGAGGTTACTCGGGTGGTCATCAACCATCGCGACACGAAGAGGATACAGGCATAACGTGTCCGTAATTTCTGTTGCGGGCCTCAGGATTGATGGCGATACCGTCTCCATGGCAAGCAATAATTTGATGGTGACCACGGTGCCTTTATTCAGCTCTGAGGCCAGGCTGATAGTGCCATTCATTCGGTCAATAAGCTCTTTGCAGATCGATAAACCCAAACCACTGCCTGGGATCATCAGATTGTTGCTGGTCTCAACCCGATAAAAGGGCTGGAACAGGTGGGGTATTTCCGCAGCGGCTATTCCGCAACCACTGTCCTCCACCTGCAATATCAACTCTCCTTGCTCTTCGTGCTGCGGTTGCCACGCCATCCGAACATTAATTTCGCCTTGGCGGGTAAACTTAATGGCATTGTTAATTAGATTGTTCATGACCTGAAGTAAGCGACCGCCATCAAGCAGAACTGTTTCAGGTAAGTTATCACTGTAACTGACATTTAAGGTTATCGGCCGCATACCCAACAGCGGTTGATAAACCGCGCGAATATGATTAATCCAAGGAATCAATGCAGTAGGTTGTGGTAAAAGCTGTAATGAGCCAATTTCTAACTTGGCATAATCTTGTAGGTCATTGAGTAGGCTTAATAACGATGATGCTGAGCTGTAAATAACGGGCAAATTGCCCTGCGCGGTAGTGTTTTTTTTAAGCTCCAGTTCCAACAAACCAAGGATGGCATTCATTGGTGTTCGTAGCTCATGGCTGATAGTTGCCAGAAATTTACTTTTCATCTGATTAGCGGTTTCGGCTTGCAGGCGCGCCTGTTCCAAGACTTCTCGCTCACGTCGCTCTTTGCGCCGCTGAATAAAACGGCGGACCATCACCACCAAGAGCAGTATCAACAGCCCGCCAAGGGCGCTAAACAACCAGGTGGCAGGGGGCATCATGCGATTTTCATTTACCGCATCAATAATATTGCGAGGATCGGATACCCATTCATCACGCAGTGATTGCAGGGTGGCGGGGGGGATTTGTAGCAAGTTTTTATTGAGAATCGACAGCAGTAACGGCGAGTGTTGCGCGACGCCAAAGGCCAGTGGATAAGCAATGTTATCTGCCGCAAATGCCAGTTTGATGACCCCGGAATAGCGGGAAAGAACCATAAAATTGGCGGAGATGACATTATCAATCAGCCCGTCCAACTGCCCATTAGCCAGTGCATCATACATTGCCTTACGGTTAGCAAAGACAGTGGCCAAGGTCTGGGGGGGGATCAGTTGCTGACCTAAATCCCCTTCCACCACACCGAGACGCTTACCAGATAGATCTCCCCACGTTGAGACATTATGGGTGAACGCGTTGGTATACACCCCCCACAAGGCACGGTGAATTGGCATCGAGCTGTCATATTGCGCTTTGAAACCACCGGCTAGCGGCAGTAAAGCCCGCATCATGGCCTTATTTTGTTGCACCAGTTGATCGGCCAACCGTGGGTTACTGCTCCAGACCGGCGAAAATTGCAGGCCAGTATTTTGTGCAATGGTATTGAGAATATCGACAATATAGCCGCGTGGTTGTTTATCGCGGCCACGATAAGTAAAGGGATAGTCATCATCGATGGCGGCGTAATACACCACGGGATGGGCCTTAACCCATTCTTGCTCCATGCGGGTAAGATCAGCATTACCGGTATCGAGATAGCTGGGGATTTTTTTACTCCAGCGGCCCTGAATGGTATTAAGAACGTCCATAGGGACGTTGCTGATAACGTGATCAAGCGTCTCTATCAATGCCGGATTGGTTGCCGCAAACACCAAAGAGAGACTGCCGGGCTTTATATCATTCTCAACCTGATAAATTTGCCCCAGTTGCAGTTGATCAATAATAAAGCTGGCACTGGTTTCATCAGCAATAAAGTAGTCATTAAGGCCGTTTAATAAGGAGTAAATGGCTTGCAGATTATTATCAAACAGCTGGTTATGCGGGGTTTTATTCTGAATTTCATCGACCAACTGCATACCGGCCATTTTACTAATAGCAATGCGCGCATCAGCCGAGTTTAACATTACCTGACGGCTATTTTGGCGGCTACGTAACACCAGTAACTTACTGATATAATAAGGTTTTGATATATATAAGTTGGGATTTAATGCGCTGCGAGGTAAACCAAACAGTAGGTCGATATCACCTTGTTTTAATGCCTGATTCAGGGTTGTGGCGTCGGAGAAGCCTATCACCTCCACATTGGCCCCGGTTGCTTGCTTAATATAGTTAAGGTAATCGGCATTCAGACCGTACAGGTCACCATCGACAATAATATTATACGGGCTCACATTGTCGTTGAGGATGCCAACCCGCAAAGTGGCATTACGCCATGGATTATTAGGTGTGATAAACGGTGTGCTGGCCGGTATGTTCAAGCTGCTAACTAAATTGTAGTGCAAAGTAGAGGTCGCTTGTGCGGGTAGCAGCAGGCAGAATTGGACAATGAATAGCAATACTAACCCGCATTTTCTCATGGTTGTAGCTCGTTAAATACGGCAATTAATGCCAGTAAATTTGCTGCACCGGTTTTATTGAGAATATTTTTCTTATGTGTGCTGACAGTTTTATTGCTGATATTCAGTAACTCAGCAATATGTAAATTAGAATGGCCTTTACTGAGTAATCCCAATATTTGCAGCTCTTTCTGGGTTAAATGGTATTTTTCATCGTTAGGTGTGCCGCTATCCAGCGTACTGGCGGGGAATACTCGTTGGCCGGCAATAACGGCATCAATGGCTTGCAATAGGTTATCCATCGGCTGCCCTTTATGCATAAATCCCTGTGCCCCAGCGGAATAAGCCATTTTGGCATAAACTTCCTCTTCCTGGGCGGTGTAAATCATGATGGACTGCTGTGGATAGTGGCGGCGGATTTTGCGTAAAAACTGCAAACCGTCAAGCTGTGGCAAACTGATATCCAAAATTAATAGATCGAAGTGATATTCCGCCAATAAGGCCAAAGCCTGCTGGTCATCAGCAGCGCAATGCAGATGATAACGTGGTGTCGCGCGCATCAGTGCGGCTTCAAGGGCAACATGCACCACAGGGTGATCATCAACTAACAGTAACCTAGGCATAAACCGTATTAACCTTTAGGGATAAGAGGGGGGTGATAACCGAGTATGACTCTTATTAATGATTTTATAACAAATAACAATCCAGATAAAAATTGATGGCTTCATTCAATAAGTTGATACCTAATCGAGTAAACCGCATTATTGCTGTTTATCTGCACAGAACACCAAATGTAATAAAGTAGATTTACAGCGTTCAATTCACCAGCTAGATTGGTTCAACTAGATTGGTACCGATAGACGTTGTGCGATGACCGTCACAAGACTTAATGGAAGAACTATGAATTACCTGAATGATGACCTACGGATTAATGAAATTAAGGAACTCCTGCCCCCTGTTGCTTTGTTAGAGAAGTTTCCAGCCAGTGAGAACGCAGCAGAAACGGTATCCAAGACCCGCACAGCTATTCATAACATCCTGCGAGCCCAAGACGACCGTTTGTTGGTTGTCATCGGTCCATGCTCTATTCATGATACCCAAGCGGCCAAAGAGTATGCGGCCCGTTTGCTAACCCTGCGTGAAGAACTGCAAGGCGAGCTTGAAGTGGTGATGCGGGTTTATTTTGAAAAACCGCGTACCACGGTGGGTTGGAAAGGTCTGATTAACGATCCGCATATGGACGCTAGCTACGACATCAATGACGGTCTGCGTATCGCGCGTAAGTTATTGTTAGATATCAACGAGAGCGGGCTGCCAGCCGCGGGTGAGTTTTTGGATATGATAACCCCGCAGTATTTGGCTGACCTGATGAGCTGGGGTGCCATCGGCGCCCGTACCACTGAATCTCAGGTTCACCGTGAGCTGGCTTCAGGTCTGTCTTGCCCGGTTGGATTTAAAAATGGCACAGATGGCACTATCAAGGTCGCTATCGATGCCATTAATGCGGCCAGTGCGCCGCACTGCTTCCTGTCAGTGACCAAATGGGGTCATTCAGCGATTGTAAATACCGCCGGTAACGACGATTGTCATATTATTCTGCGTGGTGGCAAAGAGCCAAACTACAGCAGTGCTCATGTTGCTGCGGTTAAAGAAGGGCTGAGTAAAGCGGGCCTGGAACCACAGATCATGATTGATTTCAGCCATGCTAATAGTAGCAAGCAATTTAAAAAGCAGATGGATGTCAGTAAAGATGTCTGCAACCAGATTGCTCATGGTGAAAAATCGATTATGGGCGTGATGATTGAAAGCCATTTGGTGGAAGGCAATCAGAATCTGGAAAGTGGCGAACCACTGACTTACGGCAAAAGTGTCACCGATGCGTGTATCGGCTGGGAAGACACCGAAACGGTATTACGTGAGTTAGCAGATGCCGTGAAAGCGCGCCGCCAATAATAGCGAGCAGGCAAATAAAAACCCCCGGCATTGATCATGTTCGGGGGTTTTTTAATGGTGCTAATCAGGGATGATTACTTCGCTTTGCCTTGGTTGGCAACAGCGGCGGCTTTAGCAGCGATTTCATCAGCGTTACCCAGATAGTAACGTTTGATTGGTTTGAAGTTTTCATCAAACTCATACACCAAAGGTACGGCAGTTGGGATGTTCAGCTCAAGAATTTCATCTTCGCTCAGGTCATCCAGATATTTTACCAATGCTCGCAGAGAGTTACCGTGGGCGGCGATAATGACACGCTCACCACTGACAATGCGGGGTTTGATCACTTCATTCCAGTAAGGAATAACACGTTCGATGGTCAGCGCCAGACTTTCTGTGGTTGGCAATTCTGCATCGGTAAGCTTTGCGTAACGTGGGTCATTGCCAGGGAAGCGCTCATCGCTTTTTTCCAGCGCAGGTGGGGTGATAGCAAAACCACGACGCCACAATTTAACTTGCTCGTCGCCATATTTGGCCGCAGTTTCTGATTTATCCAGACCTTGCAGTGCGCCGTAATGACGCTCATTCAGTTTCCAGGTTTTTTCTGTTGGCAGCCAGGCCTGATCCAGTTCATCCAGCACACTCCACAAGGTGTGGATAGCACGTTTCAGTACTGAGGTATAAGCAAAATCAAACGCGAAACCTTCGTCTTTTAACAGCTTGCCGGCCGCTTGTGCTTCTCCACGGCCTTTCTCAGATAAATCAACATCATACCAACCGGTGAAGCGGTTTTCATTGTTCCACTGACTTTCGCCGTGTCGTACCAGAACCAGCTTAGTTACTGCCATAGCGTTAACTCCTTTAATGTGAAACTCAATCTCTATACCCGTCGGACTTGAAGACGCTGTCTAACCACGCTATTACCGGAGGGTATAGATTAATATTCAATGATAACTATTATCATTATATTGCGGGATTGCCGCCAACAGCAATGGTTTGTGTTTAACCATAGCCAATTTTTTAGCGGAAGTTAAGCTCATTGGGGTTCCCTCGCTTACCGCCTTCCTGGATCTTGATATTTATTAGGTATCGGTTTATATCCAATTAAAAAAGGGGTACTAAATACCCCTCCGGCTGCGGGGATTAGGCGGCTTTCTTCAGGCAGGTACTCATAAAGGTTTTACGCTCATCACCTTTTAATGCTTTGGCCGCTGCGTCGGCATTGCAGCTTTTCATTTTCTGCTGTTGTGGCGTCAGGGCTTTTTCATCGGGATGAATCTGCGCTTTCAGGCATTGGCTCATAAACTTCTTCCGATCATCGCCTTTCAGTGATTGGGTCGTTGCCTGCTGATTACAGTCAGTCATCTTCTTCTGTTGTGCGGCCTGAGCGGGTGACGGTGTTTTCGCCGTATCTGCTGCTATCACATTGACACTAAGCAGTAATCCCGCACAGAGTAACCATAGGGTAGTTAGGCGCATAAACATTCCTTAAATAATGTTGAGGGTCGGAAAGGGCGGGAAACAGGTCAGTATCACCGCAGATAGATGCTGTTAAGCGTAGTCGGCAGTGCTCAATATGGGTAGTTATCCCCGTCATCTTTCAAACAGCGTTCAAATCGGTTCCCGACCGATTTGTCACCCGAATCACTGACTTATGTCAGCTCATCGGGATCTCGTCTTCCTGCATCTTGAAATCTGTTGGGTATATAGCGTTATAGCGCGATAAAGTGATAAACCGTGGTGGCGCGGTAGGTTTTCCCCGGTTTTAGCCAGCAATCAGGTTGTGGCCATTCGGGGTGGTTAGGGCTATCAGGTAGGAATTCACTTTCCAGCGCTACGCCGGTGTAGCTGGCGTAAGTGCCCCCTTTGCGGGCCGGTGTTCCGCCAAGGAAGTTACCACTATACAACTGCAACGCAGGTGCGGTGGTATAAACACTCATTTGTACCCGGTTATCAGATGACCAAAGATGAGCCGCCGGGCTTTCCGTTGCACCGCAAGTACGATGGAGCAGGTAAGCATGATCATAGCCTTTAACCCGCTGCTGACAACGGTCTTGCAGGAAGTCGCGTGCCAGCGTTTTTGGTTGTCGGAAATCCATACCGGTTTTCTCAACATTGGCCAATCCGCCGCTTGGGATCCCCTCACTATCAACCGGTAAGTAACGATCCGCAAATAACTGCAACCGATGCGCCCGCACGTCCAGCCCTTCACCATCAAGATTAAAGTAAGCATGATTGGTCAGATTCACCGGACAGGTTTTATCGACCTGGGCCTGATAGTGGATCTCCAATCGGTTATCTTCCGTCAACAGATATTGCACTTCGGCGGTCAGATTACCGGGGAAGCCCTGATCACCATCAGGTGAGTGCAGTTGATAAGTCACCTGCCTCTCATCCTGCTTAACCTTTTGCCAGCGGCGAGCATGGAAACCTTCTGGACCACCATGCAGTTGGTTAGGTCCCTGATTAGGTAACAAATTGAGGGTTTGACCCTCCACCGTGATTTGGCTGTTAGCAATGCGGTTGGCATAGCGGCCAACGGTGGCACCAAGATAAGCGGCTTGACGTAGGTAGTCTGCGGGGGTCTGGCAGCCCAGCAATAGCTCGCGCTTTTCGCCATCGGTCAGCGGCAGGACCGCTGACAGCCAGGTTGCGCCCCAGTCCATCAGCGTTACACTCATACCGGCTTTATTATGCAATTCGGTCAATTCAAAGGGGTGACCATCTGGTGCTAACTGGTCAACACTGCTTGATGATGCAGCGTCGTTTTTCAGCATAAACCCGCTCCTTGTGAAGCCTGACATACGTAGAAGGTCTCTTTCCTACCGCCGCTATGAGCCGGATACTCCTGGGCTACGGCCGCACGAACCTGCTCAACCAGCGATGTTGGCATCAGTGCGACAATGCAGCCACCGAACCCCCCGCCAGTCATACGAACACCACCTTGCTCCCCAATAACGGATTTCACAATATCCACCAAGCTATCGATCGGCGGAACTGTGATCTCGAAGTCATCACGCATCGAAATATGAGACTCCTGCATCAATTGCCCCATCAATTTCAAATCACCGGAGGCCAGGGCATCTGCTGCCGCTAGCGTGCGTTCGTTTTCGGTAATTACATGGCGTGCACGCTTAGCGACGACGGGATCCAGCTCATCCTGAATAGAGAAGAACAGGGTTGGATCCACATCACGCAAGGCTTTAACACCAAAGAAACGGGCGGCAGTTTCACATTGCTGGCGGCGGGTGTTGTATTCGCTATCAACCAGACCCCGTTTCACATTGGAGTTAATGATAACGACCGCAACGTTTTCCGGCATGGCCACGGCACGGGTTTCAAGGGTACGGCAATCGATCAGTAGTGCATGATCTTGTTTACCCAGCGCTGAAATGAGCTGATCCATAATGCCGCAGTTACAGCCAACAAACTGGTTCTCTGCCTCTTGCCCATTCAGCGCCAGATCGACACCGCTAAGGGGTAATTGATAAAGAGACTGCAACGCTTGCCCGACCGCGACTTCAAGTGATGCTGAAGAGCTGAGACCGGCACCTTGTGGCACATTGCCACTGATCACCAGATCTGCACCACCAAAATCGGCATGGCGCAGTTGCAAGTGTTTCACCACGCCGCGCACGTAATCCGCCCAGCGGTATTCGGCATGTGGGACGATTGGCGCATCCAGTGAGAATATATCCTGCTGATTTTCATAATCAGCAGCAATAACACGAATCTGGCGGTCATCACGTTTGCCACAACTGATGACGGTTTCATAATCAATGGCACAGGGCAGCACGAAACCGTCGTTATAATCGGTGTGTTCGCCAATAAGATTGACGCGACCCGGCGCTTTGATAGTGATGTCAGGTTCTTGATTAAACTGTTGGCGGAAAATAGCCTGGGTATGCTGTTTTAAACTCATTATTTGACTCCGGCTTCTCGATAATGAACATCACTTACTGCCCGCAGGTGTTCAGCCGCCTGTTCTGCTGTAAGGTCGCGCTGGGTTTCAGCCAACATCTCATAACCCACCATAAATTTACGTACCGACGCCGAACGCAGCAACGGCGGATAAAAATGAGCATGCAATTGCCAGTGTGTGTTGTCGTCTGCGTTATACGGTGCGCCATGCCACCCCATCGAATAGGGAAAAGAGCACGAGAACAAGTTGTCGTAGCGGCTGGTCAGCTTTTTCAGGGCAATGGCGAGACAACTGCGTTGTTCCATAGAGAGGTCTTCTAACCGCAGCACATGGGCTTTGGGCAGTAATAATATTTCAAATGGCCATGCTGCCCAATAGGGCACTACCGCCAGCCAGTGCTCGGTTTCAACTACCGTCCTGCTGCCGTCACGACGCTCACGTTCAGCATAATCGACCAGCATGGGGGACTGATTTTGCTGAAAATAGTGCTGTTGCAGGCTATCTTCCCGTGCCGCTTCATTTGGCAAAAAACTATTGGCCCAAATTTGGCCATGGGGATGTGGATTTGAACATCCCATCGCCGCGCCTTTATTTTCAAATACCTGCACCCATGGGTAGGTTTGGCCTAATTCGGCACTCTGTTGCTGCCAGGTCTGAATAACATCTTCCAACGCAGGCAAAGAGAGTTGCGGCAGTGTCTTACTGTGGTCAGGTGAGAAGCAAATAACCCTGCTGGTGCCGCGCGCGCTTTGGCTCCGCATCAAGGGATCATCACTTTGCGGCGCATCAGGTGTATCTGGCATCAGCGCGGCAAAGTCATTGGTAAATACATAGGTTGATGGATAGTCAGGATTGACATCGCCGGTCACCCGAGTATTACCAGGGCACAAGAAGCAATCAGGGTCGTGCGCCGGTAAATTCTCCGTCGCCGGGGCTTCTTGCTGGCCTTGCCATGGGCGCTTGGCCCGATGAGGTGAAACCAGCACCCACTGATCACTTAATGGATTGTATCTACGATGTGGATGATCCACAGGGTTAAAATCAGTCATAACAACACCTTAATCGGGATAGCCCTGAGGATTATTGGATTGCCAATGCCAGGTATCTGCCGCCATTTCATCAAGCGAGCGGCGCACCCGCCAACCCAATTGTGCGGCAGCTTTGCTTGGGTCTGCCCAGTAAGCCGGTAAGTCACCTGCGCGGCGCGGGGCAAAATGGTAGGCCAGCGGCTTGCCACACGCCTTGCTGAATGCCTCGACCACTTGTAAAACACTGCTACCCACGCCGGCACCCAGATTGAAAATATGCACGCCAGGCTGATTGTGTAGTTTCTTCATCGCCGCCACATGACCATCTGCTAAATCGACTACGTGAATATAATCGCGTACCCCGGTGCCATCCGGTGTCGGGTAGTCATTACCGAATATGGCCAGCGACTCACGACGACCAACGGCAACTTGTGCAATAAATGGCATCAGGTTATTCGGGATACCTTGTGGGTCTTCACCCATGGAGCCTGACGGATGTGCGCCAACCGGATTGAAATAGCGCAGAATGGTCATATTCCATTGCGGGTCAGCCAGTTGCACATCTTGCAAAATTTGCTCAACCATCAACTTGCTACGGCCATACGGGCTGGATGGCAAGCCGGTCGGGAAGCTTTCGACATACGGAATTTGTGGCTGATCGCCGTAGACCGTGGCAGAGGAACTGAAGATAAAGTTTTTGACCTGTGCAGCACGCATGGCCTCCAGCAATACTAAGGTGCCGAAGACATTATTATTGTAATATTCCAGTGGCTTATTGACCGACTCACCCACGGCTTTCAGGCCAGCAAAGTGAATGACCGCATGGATAGACTGCTCAGCAAATATTCGGTCGAGTAAAGCGCGGTCACGGATGTCACCTTGATAAAGCTTCGGTGTATAGCCGCTAAGGGCATGTATCCGGGCTAATACGCTGGATTTGCTGTTGCAAAGGTTATCGAGGATGACCGGTTGGTAGCCAGCTTCAATCAATTGCACACAGGTATGGCTACCGATGTAACCGCTACCACCTGTTACCAGAACGTACATAAAAGACTCCTCGAATGACTTTAGTCTAAGAAAGATAGCACGCCATTAGGTGAGAAAAGGTGATCTGCACTCAATAATGGAATCGTTTACATTTAAATTTCTCCCAGTTTAATCCCAGCAAAAGCATAAAGACAGGGGAATAACCAAGGATAGGCAAAAACAAGAGATAAATAGCAGTCACCACATAGATAACTGGATTGGTAGCGTTCTCATCCATTAATTCAGCAGAAATGTCCTGCCTGTTATGTACCGCCCGATTCCAGTTAAGAATGCTAGCCTCGGGTCGGTAGATAACAGGGTAGATAAAGATTAGTGCGATGAATAAAGAGGATAAGTGAAGAACAATAAATGCATCAAATTCAGGGCGAAGTGAAAGGCTACCGCCACCCATAAACGACCACTCCACAGCCATGCCAGGCCGTAAATTAACCCCGCCAATGCGGCGAACACCATCAATAGCGGGCCGCCTGCAATATGTGCTGCGCCAAATAACAGGGCGGTGAGCAGTAGGGCCGGATAGTTACCCAACCACTGACTTAACCTTTGTTGCAAATAGCCACGAAACAGTGCTTCTTCTGCCAGACAAACAAAAAACACATTAGCGACCACAAAGGAACCTATCCATGCCGGGGTGTGCATCTCAATTTTCAGGCCGCCTAAGGCAACAGCCAGCAACAGCAATGCAGGGATACTGACAATCAATACCAGCCAGCTTGCACGGCTCACTGATGGGTGCTTTTTCGCGACAAATAAGGTTGGCAGGCAAGCCAGTAAAATAAAAGGTATTAATGCCTTATCAAGATTGTAATACAGGCTGAAGGGCGCGCTGAGTGGCCCTACTTTCACTTTATTCAATACATTTAGATTATTAAAACCGGGTACCAGATGCAGAAACAGTACGATTGCTGCCATCACCAGCAGCAATTCCAGTGCGACGGCCGGCCATTTCCGGTGACGATATTTTTTCAGTAGTAGTGCCACAATCAATGTTAGAAGCAAGAATGCGGCTGATGGCAGAGTCAAAACACCGTGATACAAGGCAATTGACAGTGACGACAGCAAGAGAAACAGGGAAAGTACCCGGTTAATTGATAAGAAAAGTAACGAAGCAGCAAGTATGCCCCACATAAATATCCCTTTAATGTTATGCCCGTCATCTTTCAAATCGCAGGTGCGTTGGCCGCTTGATTCGCTCGGCTTATAGGGCTATAGCCCTTTTGAGACTTAGCCTGCGGACTTGCGTACATGCAGTTCAAATCGGCTTATGAGCGGTTTGTCTCTTGCGGCTGGCCTGCACCTGAAATTTATAGGGTATAAATCCTGATGGTGGCTGAATATGTTAACTTTATCGCCGGCGCTGATAGGGGCTGGCAGTAAGAATGATAGCATAAGCCCCCGCCAATAAACGCCGCTTCCGTTGAGGATAGCTCTCATTATCCTCAACGAAAAGCCTGAAGAGTTTTAACCTGCTAACTTTTCCTGTTGGTAGTGATAAATATTGCCATCAGGAACAAAGGTCAAACGGTGGGTAATGCATTGTGGTGCATCTTCAGCATGGTGAGAAACGAATAACAGTTGCGTGTCACCTTCACTGATCATTACATCAATAAAACGCCGTACCAATAGGCGGTTAAGCGGGTCCAAACCCTGCAAGGGTTCATCAAGAATCAACAGTGCAGGATGCTTAACCAGTGCTCGGGCGATCAGTGCCAACCGTTGTTGCCCCCAAGAGAGACTGTGGAAGGGCTGATTAGCGGTCACGGCGGAAAAACCGAGTAAGTCTAACCATTGATCGGCTAATTGTTGTTGGCGATCAGACACCGCCTGATAAATACCGATTGAATCGAAAAAACCGGAGAGAATCACGGTACGTAGATTGGTGCTGACGCGGTAATCCAGATGCAAACTACTGCTGACATAACCAATATGGCGTTTAATATCCCAAATGGTTTCTCCACTGCCACGGCGGCGGCCAAACAGTGTCAAATCATTACTGTATCCTTGCGGATGGTCGCCAGTAATCAGGCTGAGTAAAGTTGACTTCCCAGCACCGTTTTGGCCAATAATTTGCCAGTGTTCACCGGGATTAACCTGCCAACTCAGGTTATGAAGAATAGGGCGGTCATTGTATTCAACCACGCCATTACGCAAGATAATTAGTGGCTTATCTGGTGCGAAAGAGGCCTGCTGTTGCGGGTGTTCTGTTTCTGGCAACAACATACCATCAAGGTTTTCACTGTGCGCCAGTTGGGCAATCAATGCCTCGGAAAGAATCTGCTGGCGGGGGCCAGTCTGGGTTAATTGGCAATCTGCCAGCACACCGAGGTATTGCACAAAATCAGGGATATCATCAAAACGATTTAGTACCAGCACCAGCGTGACACCTTGTGCTGAAAGGGTGGATAGCATACCAGCCAACTGCGTGCGGGCTGTCACATCCAGACCATCAAAGGGTTCATCCAGAATCAACAGATCCGGTTGTGGCATCAGCGCTCGGCACAACAATGTTTTGCGGGTCTCACCAGTAGAAAGATATTTAAAGCGACGCGAGAGTAACTGGCTGATACCAAACTGCTCTGCCAACTGCTGACAACGTTGCGGATCAACGTATTCTTCCTGAATGATCTCTGCGGTAGTACGCCCGGTATCGTCTTCATCTGCGCTGAGTAAATCAGTGTTATTGCGCTGCCACTCTTCGCTGACTAACTGCTGAAGTTGCTCGAACGACAAATGCACGCTGTGGCGAAAATGGTTGTGGCGGCTGCCGCTCAACAGGATTAATTCCCCTGCTAATGCCTTCGCCAACGCGGATTTCCCGCTGCCATTGGCACCGACAAATGCCCAGCTATCACCCGATTGAACATGCAATGCTGGCAGGTTGAGTGCCCGGGTGTCACTCAGGCGAAAACAACCTTGCGATATTTGCAACTCCGACATCATTCTTTCCATATCTTGCAACACAATAAGGGTGTTAGGGATAATCGGAAAGGGGCAAAATGTCAACAGTAAATACTAAGGTTATTTTGCATAACTAAGCTGAATTATTTAGCAAAGTGTAGCGATAATGACCCGATCTGCATTGAATTGAGCAATGACGTGACTACCAACATGCAAATTCAGCTTATGTAATTCGCTGTTGTTTTGTGTCGAACACAAGCTGGCTCCCCCGGTCAAGGTCACGATAACTTCACTGTGATCGTTGCCGGGTTCAATACTGGCTACGGTGCCGGGCAGAGAGTTATCAGCAGCACCCGCCAGTGCCTGATCAGTAACCAGTTTTACCCAAGGGGCTTTGATCAGTGCCAACACTTCTTTGCCCGCCGAAAGTTGCAAGCGATCAGCACTCTGTTGAGTGAGTGCCGCAGATAACCGGGTTTTGCCGTCTGATAATAGGATATTGACGTGTTGTTGAACCTGCTGATGATCCCGCTCAATCAGGGTGCCGAAAAATTGATTACGGGCGCTGGTTTGTAAAGAGAAGCGCGAAATAGCGGCCAATAAACTATCGAGTGGCAGCGAATCATCTTTCAGCGTGTCAAATGCCTTTTGCTGAATCTTGGCGAGCAAATCATAAAGTTGAATTAAACGCTCGCCGTAACGAGTCAGGTGCGCGCCACCACCGCCTTTACCACCCGTTGCCCGCTCAACCAATATTTCCTCGGCTAAGGTATTCATTTCGTTAATCGCGTCCCAGGCACTTTTATAGCTAATCCCAGCCAGTTTTGCGCCCTGGCTGATGGAACCGGTATGCTGTATTTGTTTCAGTAATGCGATACGCCGGGGATCAGCAAACAGCCGTTGCTGAAGTTTTAGGGTAAGAAGAATTTCAGCCTGCATGATTTTTTACTCCGGCGGGAAAGGATTATTGCTATCTAAGTGCTTGTATACACCTGAATCGCACGTTTGGCAGGTTACATTCTTTTGCTGTTAGTTAAAATAACAGGGTTCATTCATCGCTGATATAATTTACAGTAAATGATAGATCCTAGTTATTGTGATAACGTAAGTTATCGCTCAATGAGCAGTAATGAGAGGCTGATATGTTGGATTTATTGAAAAGTCTGGTCTTTGCCGTGGTCATGGTACCGGTGGTGATGGCCGTGATTCTGGGGCTTATCTATGGACTGGGCGAGGTGTTCAACGTCATCTCTAAGACCGGTCACACCAAAGAACGCTCTTAATCTGATTTCTGAATGCCCGGCGCATAGACGCTGGGCATTTTCGTTTTTCTCCCTCATTCCCCCCACTTGTTACCACAGCTCAAGATACCTCACATCTTGCCGATAAACTGCATGACCTGCTTATAATGTTGCGTTATATTCCAATGTATATAGCGATTTCATTAATGCGGAGAACAACATGAAGAATCAATACGGTAACGCCAAGGTTTGGGTAGCGAGTGCAACACTGCTGGCAGCATTTTCCGGCACCACGTTAGCGGCGGACAACATTACAGTGTTTGCTGCGGCTTCATTGACCAATGCATTACAAGATATTGCCGTACAGTATAAAAAAGAGAAGCAGGTTGATGTCGTGGCGTCGTATGCTTCATCTTCAACATTGGCACGCCAGATTGAGCAGGGCGCACCGGCTGATATGTTTATTTCTGCCGATCAGCAATGGATGGATTATGCTATTGATAAACAGCAAATTGTTGCCAATACTCGCTACACCTTACTAGGTAATGAACTGGTATTAATTGCTCCGCAAGACAGTAAAATAGATAAAGTCGTAATCGATAAAAAAACCGACTGGAAGAAATTATTGGATGGTGGCCGTTTGGCAGTGGGCGATCCTGATCATGTTCCTGCTGGGATTTATGCCAAAGAGTCACTGGAGAATTTAGGTGCCTGGTCAACTTTAGCCCCTGAAATGGCGCGGGCCAATAACGTGCGCAGTGCAATGGCACTGGTCGAACGGGCAGAAGCGCCGCTGGGTATTGTCTATGGTTCAGATGCGATAGCCAGTAACAAAGTTAAGGTTGTGGGGATATTCCCGGAAGCAAGTCATAAGCCGGTTGAATACCCGATGGCAATTGTTAAAGGCCATGAAAACCCGACCGTGAGTGCTTTTTATGATTACCTGAAAAGCCCAGCCGCGGCGGTTATTTTCAAAAATTATGGATTTACCCCACGCTAATGATATTGAGTGAGTATGAGTGGCAGGCAATTATTCTGAGTCTGAAGGTTTCAGCGGTTGCGGTGGCGTGCAGTTTGCCGTTAGGCATTTTAATGGCGTGGATTTTAGTGCGCTGCCGTTTTCCCGGTAAATCGTTGTTAGACAGTATTATTCACTTACCACTGGTGCTGCCACCCGTGGTGATTGGCTATTTATTGTTGATAAGCATGGGGCGGCGCGGTTTTATTGGCGAGTGGCTCTATAGCTGGTTTGGCATTAATTTCAGTTTTAGTTGGCGTGGTGCGGCGTTAGCCTCGGCGGTGGTGGCCTTTCCGCTGATGGTGAGGGCTATCCGGCTGGCGTTGGAAGCAGTTGATACGCGTCTGGAACTGGCGGCCCGCACGCTAGGAGCCAATCCGTGGCGGGTGTTTTTCACCATTACGTTACCGCTCTCTTTACCGGGGGTGATTGCTGGCACCGTGCTCTCTTTTGCCCGTTCACTGGGGGAGTTTGGGGCGACCATCACTTTCGTCTCCAATATTCCCGGTGAAACCCGCACTATTCCACTGGCAATGTACACACTGATTGAAACCCCTGGGGCGGAAGCTGCTGCTGCGCGTTTGTGTGTCATTGCCATTATTCTGTCGTTGGTGGCGTTGTTATTATCCGAATGGCTGGCCCGCTGGGGTAAAAAACGCATGGGGGCACCATGTTAGAGCTGGATTTCAGTCAGCAACTGGGCGATTTGGATTTACGTGTTTCCACCAATCTGCCCGCCCAAGGTATCACCGCTATTTTCGGGTTGTCGGGGGCCGGTAAAACTTCATTAATTAATGTCATTGGTGGCCTGACCCGCCCGCAGCAAGGCAAAGTGGTGTTAAATGGCCGGGTGCTGGTGGATGCCGAGCAGCAAATCTATCTGCCGCCGGAAAAACGCAAAGTCGGTTACGTATTTCAGGATGCGCGCTTATTTCCCCATTATCGGGTGCGGGGCAATTTACAATACGGCATGGCCCCGTCAATGCGTGGGCAATTTGACACAATTGTCGGTTTGCTGGGTATCGAGCCACTATTAAGTCGTTTCCCACTGACCCTCTCTGGCGGCGAGAAACAGCGTGTTGCTATTGGGCGCGCATTATTGACCGCCCCCGAGCTGTTGTTGATGGATGAGCCACTGGCCTCTCTGGATTTGCCCCGCAAACGTGAGCTGCTGCCTTATCTGGAGCGGTTGGCGCAAGATGTTAACACCCCTATTTTGTATGTCAGTCACAGCATGGATGAGATCCTGCGGCTGGCAGATCAAGTGGTGGTTATGGATGGTGGCAAAGTGCGCGCGGTCGGCGGGCTGGAGGAAGTGTGGGCCAGTAGTGCATTGCGCCCGTGGCTGCAACGGGAAGAACCGAGCAGCATACTGCGGGTCAGTGTCATTGGTCACCACGACCGCTATGCCATGACCGCGCTGGCGTTAGGTGATCAGCGATTGTGGGTGGGTAAGCTTGATGCGCAAGAGGGTAGCTCAATGCGTATTCGGATTAATGCAGCCGATGTTTCGTTGGTATTACAGCCACCGCAAAGTAGCAGTATCCGTAATATCTTGCCGGTAAAAATTGCCGAATGCCTTGAGGTGGATGGGCAGGTCGATGTCAAACTCGCGGTTGGTGATCAATGGCTGTGGGCGCGGATCACGCCGTGGGCACGGGATGAATTGGCGCTTAAACCCGGTCAGTGGGTGTATGCACAGATAAAAAGTGTCTCGTTTAACCGCAAGAATTGAGGGCGCTAACCCTTGAGTTTACCCGATGATAAAACGCCCGTCAGCCGGGCGTATTTTACTATCAAGCCAGGACATGCTGGCGGATGACGCCAGCGATTCCAGGCTGTTCGTTATCGGCAATCACCAGGTCAGCCCGCTGTTTGATAGCATCGGCGCTGTTCCCCATCGCTACCCCCAAACCGGCGCTTTCCAGCATGCTCAGGTCATTAAAGTTATCACCAAAGGCAACCACATCTTTCATGCTCAAACCCTGAGATTCAACCCATTGCTGTAGCCGCTTACCTTTGCTGTTACCCGCCTGTGCGATATCAACTTGATCATGCCATGACCATTCGCAGGCCAACCCCATTTCATTCTCAATCTGGGTTGCGAGCGCTCTCAGTTGCTCAATATCCGAGTGTGAAGTGGCAAATTTCCAGATGGAACTGGCAGTGTGGGCCGCATCGAGCAAGCTATCAACATGGAGTAGCGTCGGGCGCTGAGCGGGTGGTAATGACTCAGCCCAACTGAGTGAGCGAATCACATGTCCGCTGGTTTGTTGATAGAGCATGGCATCGTCCACATACATTAGCCCGTGGATACCGGTTTGCTCCAGCAACTGCAACACCTGAACCGCTTGTTGAGGCTGCAAGGGGTTTGAATCTAATACTTTTTTTGCATGGTAATCATAAATATAGGTACCGTTGCAGCAAATTGCAGGTGTATCAAGTTCTAGTGCCTGATAAAACGGGTGAATAGCAACATGATGGCGGCCGGTCACCACTACCACTTTGATGCCCTCAGCACGGGCTTGTGCCAGTGCGGACAAGGATTCTGGCAGAATACGTTTTTTGTGATCCAGTAGCGTTCCGTCTAGATCCAGTGCAATTATGCGATATGTCATGGCAGCTATAGTCTCGTCGATAAGGGCATTAATAGTATGTTTGCATAGTATTACTTGATGGTACACCGGATGGTGGGTTGATTAAACCAAGCTTGGGAGTGGGTAGCATAATCAGCTAAAAATAAGCAGGATAAGTTTTAAACAGCGCGACAGCAGACTGTTGTTATGTCCGCCGAGTCAGGTAAGCTAGGCTAAATTATTCGCAATTTTGCAATTGTGTTAAGCGCACGGTTTGTTTGGAAAGACAAATTCGGCCAATTAAAGTTGCCTATACTCTAAATAATTCGAGTTGCAGGAAGGCGGCAAGCGAGTGAGTTCCGATGAGTTGACGCCAGTCAATGATTCGGGTGATTGAACGAAGCCAACACACATGCAGCTTGAAGTATGACGAGTATAATAGGTTCGACTAAGGAGTAGAGATGAAGCAAGTGGTTTACGTGGCAAGCCCAGACAGTCAGCAGATCCATGTTTGGCAATTAGATTCCGCCGGTGCATTAACCTTATTGCAAACGGTAGAGGTGCCGGGGCAAGTGCAGCCGATGACAATCAATCCAAACCAGCGCCAGTTATATGTTGGGGTGCGCCCCGATTTTGCCATTATCAGCTACAACATCAGTGACGATGGCACATTGACCGCTGCTGGCAGGGCACCACTTCCAGGCAGCCCAACGCACATCGGCACTGATTTACAAGGCCGCTTCCTGTTCTCTGCTTCTTATAGCTTTAACTGTGTCAGCATTAGCCCTATTGATGAGCAGGGTGTGGTACAGGCACCTATTCAGCAATTGGATGATTTGCCTGCCCCACATTCGGCGAATATTGATCCGACCAATCAAATCTTACTGGTACCTTGCCTGAAAGAAGATAAGGTGCGGTTATTTGATCTGAGCCTTGAGGGTAAACTGACGCCACACGCTCAGGCGGTGATACCGGTTGCTGCCGGTGCAGGCCCACGTCATATGGCCTTCCACCCCAATAAACACGTCGCCTATTGTGTTAACGAGCTGAATAGCTCGGTAGATGTGTATCAAATCAGCAAAAACGGCCAGGAATACCAGCTAATACAGACGCTGGATGCGATGCCAACAGACTTTACCGGCACTCGTTGGGCGGCTGATATCCATATTACGCCAAATGGCCGTCATCTCTATATCAGTGACCGTACTGCCAGTCTGCTGGGTATTTTCAGTGTTTCTGAGGATGGGCGTGAGATTACGTTGGTCGGGCACCAACAGACTGAAGCACAGCCACGCGGTTTTAATATCGATAACAGTGGTAACTTCCTGATCTCTTCCGGCCAGAAGTCGGATCATATTGCCGTGTATCGTATTGATCAACACAGCGGTGAGCTAACCACTCTGAAGCGCTATGCGGTAGGGAAAGGGCCAATGTGGGTCACTATTTTGGCCCCAAGAGTTTAAAAATAATATTACCGGGCGGGGAATTGTGTCGAAGGGGTCGTAACGGCGTAAGCCGTCGCAACGCCCATCGGTGCAGTCGCCCCGCCAGTCTGCGGACGATATTGCCCACCACTGCTTTAGTGGATATTTACTATCGCCGCTTTCACCGCATCCGTTAACTGCGCCAGTGATTGCGGCGAGATAATATAAGGCGGCATCAGGTAAATCAGTTTACCAAACGGGCGGATCCACACGCCGTGTTCGACAAATTGCCGTTGCAGGCGCGCGACGTTAACCGGCTCTTTCATTTCCACTACCCCAATTGCTCCTAATACCCGCACATCGGCCACTGCTTCATGTTCTGCAAGTGGCATTAACGCGTGTTTCAATTGGTTTTCTATGGCGGCAACCTGCTGTTGCCAGTGATTCTCAGCCAACAGACTCAAGCTTGCCGAGGCGACAGCGCAAGCCAATGGATTAGCCATAAATGTCGGGCCGTGCATAAAGCAACCCGCATCACCGTTACTGATGGTTTCTGCCACCTTACGGGTAGTTAAGGTAGCCGATAAGGTCAGGTAGCCGCCGGTCAATGCCTTACCTAAACACAGAATGTCCGGCACGATTTGCGCATGTTCGCAGGCGAAAAATTTGCCGGTGCGGCCAAAACCGGTAGCGATTTCATCGGCAATCAACAAAATCTGGTGCTGATCGCACAATGCTCTGACCTCACGCAAATAGGCGGGGTGATAGATACGCATTCCACCGGCACCTTGCACTATCGGTTCCAGAATGACTGCGGCTATCTCGCTGGAATGTGTGGCTATCATTTCAGCAAAATCAGTGATGTCTTCCGGGTTCCACGCCTGGTCGAAGCGGCATTGTGGCGCGCGGGCAAACAGATTTTCAGCTAAATACCCCTGATACAAACTGTGCATTGAATTCTGGGGATCACAAACTGACATCGCACCAAAAGTATCACCATGGTAGCCGTGGCGCAGGGTTAAAATCCGTTGCCGCCGTTCACCTTTGGCCTGCCAGTATTGCAATGCCATTTTCAACGCCACTTCAACGGCCACCGAACCCGAATCAGCGAGAAAAACACACTCTAGTGCCGAAGGGGTTAGAGCAACCAACTGTTGGCAGAGTTCCACGGCGGGCGGGTGGGTGATACCCCCAAACATCACATGGGACATTTTATCCAACTGCTGATGTGCCGCATGGTTCAGTACCGGATGATTATAGCCGTGAATGGCCGCCCACCATGATGACATGCCATCGATCAGACGTCGGCCATCAGCCAGTTGCAGCTCAACGCCGTCGGCCGCGACCACCGGATAGCAGGGAAGTGGGTCAGTCATTGAGGTGTAGGGGTGCCAGATATGACGTTGATCAAAAGCCAGGTCAGAAGGTGTCATGAGGATTGTTGTAAACCAATTCATTACAAGAATGGTTGACAGTATATCGAGTTTATTTACACTGGCGAAACTTTTTTCTCTTCCCTGGAGAAGCCGTAATGGCAAATTATATTCGCTGGACAGTCGGGCAAGCCCAGGCCCTGTTTGAAAAACCACTGCTGGATTTATTGTTTGAAGCGCAGCAGATTCATCGTCAGCATTTTGACTCGCGTCAGGTGCAAGTCAGTACTTTGCTGTCGATTAAGACCGGTGCTTGCCCGGAAGATTGCAAATATTGCCCGCAAAGCTCGCGTTACAAAACTGGCTTGGAAAGTGAGCGCTTAATGCAGGTTGAACAAGTGCTGGAGTCAGCGAAAAAGGCCAAAGCCGCCGGCTCAACCCGTTTCTGTATGGGCGCGGCCTGGAAGAATCCCCATGAGCGTGACATGCCTTATCTGGAGAAAATGGTTGAAGGTGTCAAGGCCATGGGGATGGAAACCTGTATGACGCTTGGCTCGCTGGATAAACAGCAAGCTCACCGGTTGGCAGAGGCTGGGCTGGATTATTACAATCACAATCTTGATACCTCGCCGGAATTCTACGGCAGCATCATTACCACCCGCAGTTATCAGGAACGGCTCGATACCCTCAGTGAAGTTCGTGATGCCGGTATCAAAGTCTGTTCGGGAGGCATTGTCGGGTTGGGCGAAACTGTCCGCGACCGCGCAGGGCTACTGGTACAACTGGCGAATTTGCCCAAACCGCCTGAAAGTGTGCCGATCAATATGCTGGTAAAAGTGAAAGGCACGCCGCTGGAAAATAACGACGACGTCGATGCTTTCGAGTTTATCCGCACCATCGCTATCGCACGTATCATGATGCCAACCTCTTACGTGCGTTTATCTGCCGGTCGCGAACAAATGAACGAGCAAACGCAGGCGATGTGCTTTATGGCAGGGGCTAACTCTATTTTCTACGGCTGTAAATTGCTTACCACGGCGAATCCTGAAGAAGATAAAGATCTGCAACTGTTCCGTAAATTGGGGCTGAATCCACAGCAAACCGCCACCGAGCAAGGGGATCGCGAACAGCAGCAAGTATTGACTGAGCAACTCTTGCAGCGTGACTCATTGCCCGGCGAGAGCACACAATTTTATAACGCGGCAATCTGATGAACTGGCAAAGCAAGATAGAGCAGGGGCTGCAACAGCGACGCGACGCCGCGGCCTACCGTAGCCGTCAGGTTAATGAGGGGGCGAGTGGGCGCTGGTTGCAATCAGCAGAACGGCGTTATCTCAACTTCTCCAGCAATGATTATCTGGGGTTAAGTCAGGATCCTGACGTGATTGCGGCGTGGCAGCAGGGGGCGCAACGCTATGGTGTTGGCAGTGGTGGCTCTGGCCATGTTACCGGCTATAGCCGGCCTCATGCCCAACTGGAACACCAATTGGCGGACTGGCTGGGTTATCCGCGTGCATTGTTGTTTATCTCAGGCTACGCGGCAAATCAGGCAGTATTGGCGGCGTTAACTACCGCCGACGACAGGATACTGGCCGATAAACTCAGCCACGCCTCTTTGCTGGAGGCGGCTGCACACTCTCCGGCTCAATTGCGGCGCTTTGTGCATAATCAGCCCGATGCGCTACAAAACCTACTCGATAAACCCTGTGCGGGCCAAACATTGGTAGTCACCGAAGGCGTGTTTAGTATGGACGGTGATAGCGCTCCACTGGCTGCTTTGCAGCAAAAAACAGTGGCGGCGGGTGGCTGGTTACTGGTGGATGATGCGCACGGAATTGGGGTGTGTGGCGAAGGTGGCCGTGGTAGTTGCTGGCAGCAAGGGGTAAAACCTGAACTGTTAGTGGTCACTTTTGGCAAGGCATTCGGCCTGAGTGGGGCGGCAGTGTTGTGTCAGGAGCCGGTTGCCGAGTATCTGCTGCAATATGCCCGTCACCTGATTTACAGCACCGCGATGCCGCCAGCACAGGCTTGTGCGCTGCAAGCGGCACTATTACGTATTCAGCAAGGTGATGACTTGCGACAGCAGCTTCAGCAACGTATTGCGCAATTTCGGCGTGGAGCGGCAGACTTACCGTTGCAATTAGGGGCATCTAAAACCGCTATCCAGCCACTGCTGGTGGGTGACAATCAGCAAACACTGACACTGGCGGAGCAACTACGCGCCGAGGGGTTATGGGTAACGGCGATTCGCCCTCCAACAGTCCCGCCGGGGGGGGCCAGATTGCGTATTACCCTGAGTGCTGTGCATCAATGTGATGATATCGACAGATTGCTGGAGGTGCTGTATGGCGTTTGTCGCTGATAATCCACGATTACCCTTGGTTGATAAACCGGCGATTGCGGCTGCATTTAGCCGGGCTGCTGGCAGCTACGACTCAGCGGCAAGTTTGCAACGGGAAACGGGGAATACCTTATTAGCGCTGGGTTATCAGCATCCTGGTGCGTCGGTGCTGGATGCCGGGTGCGGTACTGGCTATTTTAGCCGCTGTTGGCGTGAACGAGACAGATATGTAACTGCGCTAGATTTGGCCGCCGGAATGTTGGATCACGCCCGGCGACAGCAGGCTGCGGACAGCTATTTATTGGCTGATATCGAGAATATACCGCTGCCAGATCAAAGCGTTGATATTTGTTTTAGTAATCTGGCGCTACAGTGGTGTGCTGATTTAGCGCAGGCGCTAGCTGAGTTATATCGTGTCACGCGAGTTGGCGGCATCATCCTGTTTTCTACCTTGGCAAAAGGGTCTCTTGATGAGCTGGGGCTGGCGTGGCAACAGGTAGATGGCAAGCGCCATGTGAATGATTTTCTCCCCTTTCAGCATATCAGTGACGCTTGTCAGGGGTATCGCCATCACCTGACAACCGAGTTATATCAGCAACAGTTTCCTGATGTAATTGCGCTTATGCGCTCTCTGCAAGGCATTGGTGCTACGCATTTACATCAGGGGCGTCATTCCGGGTTAAGTGGTCGCCAACGGCTGGTGGCCCTGCAACGCGCTTATAGCACCCAATCTGGCACCTACCCGCTGAGTTACCACTTAGTTTATGGGGTTATCTATCGTGACTAAACGTTGGTTTATCACTGGCACGGATACCGATGTCGGTAAGACAGTTGCCAGTTGTGCCTTACTGCAAACCGCAGCCCAGCAGGGCTATCGCACCGCCGGTTATAAACCGGTGGCATCTGGTAGCCAGATGACGCCTGACGGATTGCGCAACAGTGATGCTTTGGCGCTACAAGCAAACAGCAGTGCGGCACTTAGTTATTCACAGGTGAATCCGCTCACGTTTCTGGAGGCCACCTCGCCCCATATTGCCAGTGCCAGCGAAGGGCTTGAGATTGATTTGTCAATTTTATCGCAAGGACTACAGCAGCTTGAGCACTCAGCAGAATGGATATTGGTCGAAGGGGCTGGCGGCTGGTTTACCCCACTGTCGCCACAGGCAACTTTTGCCGATTGGGTTTTACGAGAGCAATTGCCAGTAATTATGGTTGTTGGCATCAAGTTGGGATGTATCAATCATGCTTTGTTGACCGCTTTGGCTATCCGACAAGCTGGGCTGAAACTGGTGGGGTGGATAGCTAATGAGGTGATACCTGCGGGGGGGCGACAAGTTGAGTATATGGCAACATTGACACAGATGATCAGTGCCCCGCGATTAGGTGTCGTCCCCTATCTGACGGACCTTGACGTGTATCCCATCACCCAGCGGCGTGATCTTGGTGGCTATTTGGATTTAGGACTTTTGGCTGAGGTGCCACTGAGCTGAATTTTTGACGGCGATATGACCTTAAAGGGCTAATAGATATTATTAGCCCTGAGTTTTTTGCGGAGTATGGCCGCTATCATCGGCTTTAGTTTGCATGAGGGAGAAACCACTCTGCGCCATATTAACTGGCCAAATGCGTAATAATCATCTCTTCATCCAATTGAGCCAATGTTCCTTGTGCCACATTTCGGCCATCGGCCATCAAACAGAATCGATCCGCCACATGCTGAATAAAGGGTAAACGGTGTTCAACCAAAAGTACCGTCAAACCCAGGCTACGACTGAGCTGATGTAGGATATTGCCAATATCCTCAGTCAACGGCGGTAAAATACCACTCCCCGGTTCATCAAGAATCAACAGTTCTGGCTCTGTCACCAGTGCTCTGGCAATGGCCAACTGCTGTTGTTGATTACGGGTTAGCTCCCCACCACGTTGGGTGCGTTTGTCATACAGTTGGGGGAATATATCAAAAATCCAGCCCGGAATTTGGCGCGACTTATGGCGGCCCGCCAGCACGGCTATCAGCATATTCTCCTCCACACTCAGTTGAGAGAAGATCTGCTGCCCTTGTGGTACATAGCCAATACCCAGAGCAGTGCGCCCCTCAACCGGCTGCTGTAGCAAATTCTGCGGCGGTTCATGATTCGGTTGCCAGGTCATGGTGCCACTCTTAATTGGCAGATGCCCCATGATGCAATTAATTAACGTCGTTTTTCCTACGCCATTACGGCCAATCAGGCAGGTACACTGCCCACGGGGGATCTCGAGATTAATATCCCAAAGGATATGATTCTGTCCATAGTATTGATTCACAGCGGTTAAACTCAGCATCAGTGCTTCTCCTCAGTCGATCTCAGTAGTTCACAGGTGGCCCGGTGTTCTGTAACGGCTAGTGAAGGATTAACCAGCAAATCTGCATACTTGGTAGCGGCAGTACAGCATAAAACACCACACTTCTAACGGGTGGTTGTCGGTGTAAATTGAGGTGAAATGGGCGAATTGCGGCATTAAATGGCATCAACAGGCTATTTTTATCCTTAATCACCCTGCGATAGGATGATTTTTAGTCTATTAATGCGTTGCACCACTTTAGACCATTTCCCCTTTAATCTCTCCGTTTCACAGAGATATAAAGCAACTCTTGGGCCAAGTTGCTATACAGAGAGTAAAATCTGTTTGTTAACAGGCTGTAAATGGTTTTAACGCGCAGCGTGGGGTAAAAATAGCTCAGCCTGGCGGGGTGCGAGCGTAGAGTGATGGCGAGCTTGCACTTAAGCGGTGCTTTGGTGGAGAAAATGGTGCAGTAGAAAAAGAGAGAGGTCAGAGGTCATTAGATGCAGGTGTTAACTAGTGAAAATTATAGAATTAGCAAGCTACATAGTTAGCACTAATTGAAATATGCGGTGAAATAAAAATGTGAAAAAAACACTAAAAAAGCCAGTTAGTCCCCATTTATCTCCCAAGCTTTGCTTTTCGCCAACTCCCAGCCGCTGTGGGGTTGAATGAGTTATCCACCATTCCTGTGGATAACCTTGTGCATTAGCCATAGAAAACTGATGGCAAGCGAGAGCGGGCGCGGCTTGCGCTCCTGTTGTCCGCATTCTCTACTTTTTAATAATTTATTTTACTTTCAATGGGTTATTTAAAATCAAGCGCTGAAAAATCATAACTGGTGCTGATGAGTGATCTTTAATCGATTAGTTATCACTAATGTGTTTATGTTAACAGTTGGGGATAAAAACGCTTTTACAGTGCAGCTGTCGTTTAGATGTCACTGTAACGAGGCAAACAATCTCTTGGTGAAAGAAATTCCTACATTTTGGTGCTTGAAGCTGGTTTTATATCCAGTATCATAGAGGTGGCAAAATTCTATGGGGCTTTCATAATTAGCCTCCTGATAGTGTGTGTTTCTCCAGTGGGTAGCAAATTCATGAGTAAATTATTCAAACTACATTCTGAGTTTAAGCCAGCAGGCGACCAGCCTGAGGCTATCCGTAAACTGGAAGAAGGGCTAGAGAATGGTCTGGCTCATCAGACACTGTTGGGGGTAACGGGATCGGGTAAAACCTTTACGATAGCCAATGTTATTGCTGATTTGAATCGCCCAACCATGGTGCTGGCACCCAATAAAACATTGGCAGCACAGCTTTATGGTGAGATGAAAGAGTTCTTTCCCGATAACGCGGTAGAGTATTTCGTCTCCTACTATGACTACTACCAGCCTGAAGCCTATGTCCCAAGCTCTGATACGTTTATTGAAAAAGATGCCTCGGTAAATGAGCATATCGAGCAAATGCGGCTATCTGCGACCAAAGCACTGCTGGAAAGACGTGATGTTATCGTGGTGGCGTCGGTTTCTGCGATTTATGGTCTGGGTGATCCTGATTTATACCTGAAAATGATGCTGCATCTGACTAAGGGTATGATCATTGATCAGCGCTCTATTTTGCGTCGCTTATCCGAATTGCAGTACAGCCGTAATGATCAGGTATTCCAGCGCGGTACCTTCCGGGTGCGTGGTGAAGTTATCGACATCTTCCCCGCAGAATCTGATGAATGGGCGCTACGGGTAGAGTTGTTCGATGAAGAGGTCGAACGGTTGTCCATCTTTGATCCATTGACAGGCCAGTTACAGCATGAAGTACCGCGCTTTACGGTCTATCCTAAAACGCACTACGTTACCCCGCGCGAGCGTATTTTGCAGGCCATGGAAGAGATCAAAGTCGAACTGGCCGACCGCCGTCAGGTGCTATTAGCCAATAACAAGTTGTTGGAAGAGCAACGTATTAGCCAGCGGACCCAGTTTGACCTTGAAATGATGAATGAGCTGGGCTATTGCTCCGGTATTGAAAACTATTCCCGCTACCTTTCGGGCCGTGGTCCAGGCGAAGCGCCACCGACGCTATTTGACTATCTACCGGCTGACGGTTTGTTGGTGGTTGATGAATCCCACGTCACTATTCCGCAAATTGGCGGGATGTACAAAGGTGACCGCTCACGCAAAGAAACACTGGTGGAATATGGTTTCCGGCTGCCATCGGCACTGGATAACCGGCCAATGCGGTTTGAAGAGTTTGAAGCACTGGCACCACAAACTATTTATGTTTCAGCAACTCCGGGTAAATATGAACTGGAGAAATCCGGTGGCGATATCATCGATCAGGTCGTGCGGCCGACGGGCCTGCTCGATCCGTTAATTGAAGTCCGGCCGGTAGCCACACAGGTTGATGACTTGCTGTCAGAGATCCGTATTCGCGCAGCGATTAACGAGCGGGTGCTGGTGACCACGCTGACCAAACGTATGGCCGAAGACCTGACCGAGTATCTGGGAGAGCATGGTGCCCGTGTTCGTTACCTGCATTCGGATATTGATACCGTTGAACGGGTAGAGATCATTCGTGATCTGCGTTTGGGTGAGTTTGATGTATTGGTGGGAATCAACTTACTGCGCGAAGGTTTGGATATGCCGGAGGTTTCTCTGGTCGCAATTCTTGATGCTGATAAAGAAGGTTTCCTGCGTTCTGAACGCTCTTTAATCCAGACCATTGGCCGTGCGGCGCGTAACCTTAATGGTAAAGCAATACTGTATGGCGACAGAATTACCGCCTCAATGGAAAAGGCTATTGGTGAAACGGAACGGCGCCGTGTCAAACAGCAAGCTTACAACGAAGAACGTGGCATCATTCCGCAAGGGTTGAACAAGAAGATTGGCGATATTCTGCAACTGGGCCAAGCCTCTTCCCGTGGTAAAGGGAAAGGGCGGGGCGGCAAAGTGGCCGATCCCAATAATTATCACGCCTTGCCACCGAAAGCGCTTGATCAGAAAATCCGTGAGTTGGAGTCTAAAATGTACACCCACGCGCAAAATCTGGAGTTTGAGCAGGCAGCAGAACTGCGCGATCAAGTCCATCAGTTGCGCCAGCAATTTATCGCGATATCTTGATGCTCATCAGCCCTGCATTATGTGGCCGGTAAGCAATGGTGCGACAAATCGGGAATTTATGCTTGTCGCATCAACCTATCCTGATTAAGGTGTGCGACTAATAAAATCATCACCTAGATATACTCAAATAACCTGGCGTTGCAGGTTGGTGGCAAACCCACAATTCAGCAACCCCAAGTCGAAGAGTAAAAGTGCGAGATAAATAATGAGTGATCACTTGTCGAAAGATCCATTACACGGTATTACCCTTGAACAACTGTTGACTAAACTGGTTGAGCATTATGGTTGGGAGGAGTTGGCATACCGTATCAATATCAACTGTTTCATCAGCGATCCCAGCATTAAATCCAGCCTGAAGTTCTTACGCCGTACACCATGGGCTAGAACTAAAGTGGAGGCGCTGTATATACATATGATTGGCAATACTAATTGGTTGAAAGATTAGTTTTAATACACTGACCTTTTAGCCTGTAAAAACAGGCTAAGCCACGATAATTAAAAGCAGCTTTGCTGTTAGAGGTTAATGACAAAGTGCCCGTAGCGGTGAAAGCGGGCAGATCGTCAAGACGCCGTACTTTCTTTGTTAAAACAAGCATCCCTGATGGCGCGGACGCTTTACTCTTCTACCTCTATTTACCTTGCAACATCGAGTCGTTGAGGTTTGTCAACAGTCTGAAACAAGTTTGCTGTTATGTGTTTTTCATATATA
>NZ_JAZGQA010000269.1:0-4354 GCF_048593855.1 Yersinia sp. 2542 StPb PI | reverse complement strand
AGCAAGGCAGCCAACGAATGAGTCCCGATGAGCTGACCCTTGTCAGTAATTCGGGCGAGTGAGAGCCGCTAACACAGCAGTAACGTCAAGTAAGAAGGGTATATGAATGACCTGTTAAGCCGTGCCATGAGATTACTCTCTCAGCGTGATCATAGTGAATCGGAGTTGCGTCGTAAGCTTGCAGCCCAGCCTTTTTCGGCAAAAGGGAATTGGGGCAGGCGCACCAGCGGTGAAAATAGCAAACCTGTCGAAGATATTGATCCTCAAGCTATCGAACAAGTTATTGCTTATTGCTACCAACACGATTGGCTAGACGATTCCCGCTTTGCCACCAGTTATATTAATAGCCGTAGTCGGAAAGGATATGGGGCACAGCGCATCCGTTCGGAATTGATGCAAAAAGGGGTCGATAAAGAGCTAATTCAAGCTGCTTTTGAAATTAGTGAAATCGACTGGTGTCTGCTCGCAAAAGAAGTCGCACAGCGTAAATTTAGTGAAACTTTACCTCTTGAGTGGAAAGAAAAGGCGAAAGTTCAGCGTTATCTCCTCTATCGTGGCTTCTTCCAAGAAGAAATTCAGTCGATTTACAATGATTTTGTCGAATGAATGCACGCGGGATTTTACTTCCCCTCGAAGAAAATTTATCTTATTCCCACTTTTTGTTCGTGAGCTTACCCACTGCGTTATCAATAATTGATGCGCAATATGCTTGCGGGCCATTCTTTTAGCTTGTTTCCGGGGCAATTATGAGCAAGAGCACCGCTGAGATTCGTCAAGCGTTTCTCGATTTCTTCCATAGCAAGGGACACCAGGTTGTATCAAGCAGCTCTTTGGTTCCCAATAATGACCCGACGCTGTTGTTTACCAATGCGGGGATGAACCAGTTCAAGGACGTTTTCTTAGGTTTGGATAAACGGGCTTATTCTCGTGCAACGACCTCTCAACGTTGTGTGCGTGCAGGTGGTAAGCATAACGATCTGGAAAACGTAGGTTATACCGCGCGTCATCACACATTTTTCGAAATGTTGGGTAACTTCAGCTTTGGTGATTATTTCAAACATGATGCTATCAGTTTTGCTTGGGAATTATTGACCAGCGAACAGTGGTTTAACTTACCAAAAGAAAAACTTTGGGTAACCGTCTACGAAACCGATGATGAGGCCTATGAAATCTGGGCTAACGACGTTGGTGTTCCTCGTGAACGTATCATTCGTATCGGTGATAACAAAGGTGGTGCTTTTGCGTCAGATAACTTCTGGCAAATGGGTGATACCGGCCCATGTGGTCCATGCACAGAGATTTTCTTTGATCATGGTGACCATATCTGGGGCGGACCTCCTGGGTCGGCAGAAGAAGATGGCGATCGCTATATTGAGATCTGGAACCTCGTCTTCATGCAGTTTAACCGCCAGTCAGATGGCACTATGCTGCCATTGCCTAAGCCCTCGGTTGATACCGGTATGGGGCTTGAGCGTATTGCTGCGGTATTACAACACGTTAATTCTAACTATGAGATTGACCTGTTCCGCGATTTGATTAAAGCGGTGGCGCAAGCCACTGGTGCAACCGATCTTTCCAGCAAGTCGCTGCGTGTCATCGCTGACCATATTCGATCTTGTGCCTTCCTGATTTCTGATGGGGTTATCCCGTCAAATGAAAACCGTGGTTATGTTTTGCGTCGTATTATTCGCCGCGCTATTCGCCATGGCAACATGTTGGGGGCTAAAGAGACTTTCTTCTACAAATTAGTTGCTCCGTTGATTGCCGTGATGGGGTCTGCTGCTGCTGAATTGAAACAACAGCAGGCGATGGTTGAACAAGTTCTGAAAACTGAAGAAGAGCAGTTTGCGCGCACCTTAGAGCGTGGCTTAGCCCTGCTGGATGAAGAACTCAGTAAATTGACCGGTGACACCCTCGACGGTGAGACGGCTTTCCGCTTATATGATACTTACGGCTTCCCGGTTGATTTAACTGCTGATGTTTGTCGTGAGCGTAATCTGAAAGTGGATGAAGCTGGTTTTGAACAAGCGATGGAAGCCCAGCGTCGTCGTGCCCGCGAATCCAGTGGTTTTGGTGCAGATTATAATAGTATGATCCGTGTTGATAGCGCGAGCCAGTTCTCGGGTTATGACCATGTTCATCAACAAGCTACCGTTACCGCATTGTTCCGCAACGGGGTAGCCGTTGATGAAATTAATGCCGGCGAAGAGGCAGCTGTTGTCTTGAATCAAACACCATTTTATGGTGAGTCTGGTGGTCAGGTTGGTGACAAAGGCGAACTTAAAAATGCTACCGCCACCTTCGTGGTAGCGGACACTCAGAAATACGGTCAGGCTATCGGTCACTTGGGGCAATTGACTCAAGGCACTCTGCGAGTTAACCACAGTATTGATGCTCAGGTTGACGTCGCACGTCGTAACCGCATTCGGTTGAACCACTCCGCAACCCATTTACTGCATGCGGCATTGCGTAAAACGCTGGGTGAGCACGTTGCTCAGAAAGGCTCGTTAGTTAACGACAAGTATTTGCGTTTTGACTTCTCTCATTTTGAAGCGATGAAGCCAGAACAAATTCGTCAGGTAGAAGATCTGGTCAACGAGCAGATTCGTCGTAACTTGCCAGTCCAGACAGAAGTGATGGAACTGGATGCAGCCAAAGAAAAAGGGGCGATGGCCCTGTTTGGTGAGAAATACGACGACCAGGTACGAGTATTAACTATGGGCGATTTCTCAACTGAGCTGTGTGGCGGTATTCACGCCAGCCGCACTGGTGATATTGGCTTGTTCCGCATCCTGTCTGAATCAGGTACGGCGGCAGGTATCCGCCGTATCGAGGCGGTCACTGGAGAGGGGGCTATTGCACTGCTACACCAGCAAACTGACCTGCTGGCGGATGTTGCTCATCTGGTGAAAGGTGATACCCATAATTTGGCAGATAAAGTCCGCGCAGTGTTGGATCGCAGTAAACTGCTGGAACGTGAACTCCAGCAACTGAAAGATCAACAAGCCGCTCAAGAAAGTGCGTCATTGTCATCAAGTGCGAAATTGGTTAACGGCGTGAAGTTACTCGTTAGTCAGTTAGACAATGTTGAACCAAAAATGCTGCGTACCATGGTTGATGATCTTAAAAATCAACTGGGGTCGGCCATTATTGTGCTGGCAACGACAGCGGATGATAAGGTCAGCCTGATTGTTGGTGTAACCAAAGATCTTACCGGAAAAGTAAAAGCAGGTGAGTTAATCGCAGATATTGCCCAACAAGTGGGCGGTAAAGGCGGTGGACGCCCTGATATGGCACAAGCGGGTGGTACTGATGTTCTGGCATTGCCAGCGGCATTGGCAAGCGTAGACGCTTGGGTAGCTTCCCGGTTATAAGCAAGTAATGACCTATTAAATCAATACGCCATATCTCTATGCTGGGTATGGCGTTTTTCAATTTTCATGTCATAGTTCGAAAACAAAGTTAAACGCAAAGTTGTTTGCTTCAGCTAAACTTGTATTAGTTAGAGACTCGACCAAGCTACTTACATTTTATGTGAATGTGATGGCTTACGTTTTCACGGTGTATGATGGATAATGGCGGGGAAACTGAGAGACCCGACTCTTTTAATTTTTCAAGGAGCAAAGAATGCTTATTCTGACTCGTCGAGTTGGTGAAACACTCATGATTGGCGATGAGGTTACGGTTACTGTATTAGGGGTTAAAGGCAACCAAGTTCGAATTGGTGTAAATGCTCCGAAAGAGGTTTCTGTTCACCGTGAAGAGATCTACCAGCGCATCCAAGCAGAAAAGTCTCAACCGACGACTTACTGATTTTGAAGCAGCGTCTCGTGTTACACGAGGCGCTACTGCTGTCTATTCTCCTCAGTTCTGCTGTTTTATCTCCTTTTTACCTTCTTCTCCCTGCAATAATTTTCTATTTTCAATCTCTTTAATTGGCCGGTGGTGAGAGTTTTATTTTTTCCTCTATCGAATTACGCCGTAATAAACACTATCTTGCCTGTTGATAAAACACTCTTTTTGACGTCAAACTGGTCATGTTGTGTGTGAATTGTGCAAATGAACGTGAGTTGGGAAAAATTGTTTGACTTATAAGTGCGGGAAAGTAATATGTGCGCCACGCAGTGCCGATGAGCTTCTTCAAAAGCAAGTCAGGTACAATTCGAAAGAAGCGTATGGTGAGGTGGCCGAGAGGCTGAAGGCGCTCCCCTGCTAAGGGAGTATACGGTCAAAAGCTGTATCGAGGGTTCGAATCCCTCCCTCACCGCCATTTACTATGCACCCATAGCTCAGCTGGATAGAGTACTCGGCTACGAACCGAGCGGTCGGAAGTTCGAATCTTCCTGGGTGCACC
>NZ_JAZGQA010000268.1:0-4408 GCF_048593855.1 Yersinia sp. 2542 StPb PI | reverse complement strand
AATATTACCTGCCGATACACCCTTGCTTTTAGTTATTATCAGGCAACTAGGTAACCGGTTCCACACGAGAATCTTAAATTACTGACTGCAATTCAATAGATGAAGCAATTAAATTCTTATTTTGTGATAACGATCAGCATTGATTAGGCGTGTTATTGTGCACGACAATAGCTGTGGGCCTAAAGAACGGAGTATTGCCATTCAGCCGCCAGTCTATAGCGCATGGTCCAGAACCCAATTGGAACAGCATGTCTGCCCGCCCATAGGGTAAGTGAATATTGCTAACAGCCGTGCAGTTTCGAGGGCGAAAGGTATAGAATGACAATAATTTTCAACGGGTAGGAAAGACCTATGTCTACAATGCTAGAAGTGGCAAAAAAAGCAGGTGTCTCGAAAGCCACTGTTTCGCGTGTTCTGTCAGGCAAAGGCTATGTCAGTGAAGTGACTAAAGCGCAGGTATATAAAGCGATTGAAGAGAGCGGATATCGGCCAAACTTGCTGGCAAGAAATCTGGCGACCAATAAATCACAATGTATTGGTTTGGTGGTGACCAATACTCTTTATAATGGTAACTACTTTAATGAGATACTGTCTCAAGCGGCCAAAAAATTAGAGAATAATGGCCGTCAGCTGGTGCTGGTTGACGGGAAACACAGTGCGGAAGAGGAACAAGAAGCAATCCAATTCCTGCTCGACTTACGTTGCGACGCAATAATAATTTATCCCCGATTTTTAACTGTGGATGATATGGATCTTATTATTGATAAATATAAGCAGCCCATTATGGTGGTCAACAGAAAATTAAGAAAAAACCACAGCCACTGTACTTTCTGCGATCATAAAGGGTCCAGTTATAATGCGACAAAATATCTCATTGAGCGGGGCCATCAGGATATTGCATTTATCACCGGCTCACTGGATTCACCGACAGCGATTGAGCGCCTTTCTGGATATAAAGAAGCATTAAATGCATTTTCTCTTCCGCTGCGCGATAACCTTATTATTCAAGGGAAATGGACCCCGCTCAGTGGTGCAACTGCGGTAGAATCGTTATTAACCAGCCAACAACCATTTAGTGCGATTATCGCCAGCAATGATGATATGGCAATTGGTGCCATGAAAAGATTAAATCAGGCAGGGATCAGAGTACCTGAAGCGGTCTCTCTTATTGGCTTCGACAATATCCCCATAGCACCTTTTCTAAGTCCATCGTTATCCAGTATTAAAGACCCGGTCAGCGGTATGATAAATGACGTCATTAATCGGCTAATTTCAATGCTGGACGGAGGATATTTATCAACTGAAAATATATTTCAGTCTGAACTGATTATCAGGGATTCAATCAGTGACGGGCCATATTTAAGCCAATCAACGCTCAACCATCAATAAAGCGCCCAGTTCACTGGGCGTATATTGGGCATAGCAAGGGCCAACTGGTGTTTATAGCCCATCCTCCCGGCGATCACTGGCTATTGGTGGCACCGATGATGCTCTCTCAACCACAATACGGCGGACCTTATAGCCGGTGATACCCAGTATTAGCGTGACTATCGGTGCGGCAATATTAAATACCGCAAATGGCAGATAGCCCATGGTGGATACACCCAATACCGCCGCCATATAAGCACCGCAAGAATTCCAGGGAATCAACGGAGAGGTGACGATACCGGCATCCCCCACCAGGCGTGAGAGATTTTCAGGTGCTAACCCGCGTTTGGCAAATTCACCGTGGAATAACCGTGTTGGCAGCAATAAAGCAATATATTGATCACCCGCGACGATATTAAGCCCAATGGCCGTAGCAACCGCTGAAGCAAAAAGTTGCCCAACGGTTTTAGCCCGCAACAAAATAGGGGTTACCAGTTTATTAAGCAGGCCAAAGTCATCCACCATAATACCGAACGTCACTGCACCGATAATCAACCAGATAGTCAGCAGCATGCTGTCCATTCCCCCACGCGACAACAATGCATCCATCTGTGGAATACCGGAGTTCTCCTGAAAACCATTAGCCATCGCCAGCCAAACGCCCTTCACCGCAGCAATGGGTAACGCGGTATCAGGTTCAGCAATAAAACGCGCAATGGCCTGCGGCTGAATAAATGCTGCCATCACACCAGCCAATAACGCCGCGCTAATAATGGCCAACGGTGCCGGGACTTTACCGACAGATAATCCAAGCAAGAATACCAGTGGCAGTAAATTCCAAGGCGTAATGTTGAATAACTCATCAAATCGGGCTAATTCGGCGTGCGTAATTGTGGCATCAAAGCTGGCTTGTTGATTGATACCCAATATGATGAATGCCACCAAAGCAACCAATGCGGCAGGAATTGTGGTCCAAAGTTGTGCCTGTATATGGCGATACAATTCAACACCATTCAACTGTGCGGCCAACACAGTACTTTCGGATAATGGCGAGATTTTGTCACCCACATAGGCACCAGAAATCACGGCACCTGCGGTTATCTCTGGTGAGACACCAATCATATTGGATAACCCAACCAAGCCTACCCCAATGGTTCCCGCCGTTGTCCAGGAGCTGCCAATACTTAGAGAAACCCCGACACAAACAAGAAAGGTAATGGGGAAAAACCAATTTGGTGTAATCAGAATAATGCCGTAATAAACTAAAGTCGGTATCGTCCCCGACATGTTCCAGGTCCCAATTAATGCACCAACAGCAAGTAAGATAAATATCGCGCCAACCACTGTTGATATTCCCTTACGCGTGGATTGGGCAATATCCTCCCATACATGACCATTCTTCATAATGATTACAGCGGTAATCATGGTGCAAAGAATAAGCGCGACCTGTAATGGTCCATTGACGGCATTGAGGCCAAACAGAGCGACAGATGCGCCGACGAGTAACACCAACGACAACATCGGGATAATGGCATCTAAATAGGAAGGAGGCTTGATAGTGCGCGTTTTTTTGGGAACATTGGCCATATATACCCCACAAACAATTAAATACGACTAGTGAGTCAGATCAATCTTTTAATGATGCTTGCACGCTACGGCTCGTTTTTTTTAAGTATAGTCATTGGAAAGATATCTGATTAATTAGTTTAGCATTTAACGCCAGAAGTCAGTGCGGAGTAGCACCCAAAGAAAAGGAGCACAAGGCTCCTTTAGGTCAAACAACGACGGTATTGGTATCGCTCTGACTATTTGGCGCGAACACCTTCGACTGACAAAATCAGTTCGACTTCCTGTGATGCCGGGCCTAAATCAGTGGTGATATTAAAGTCTTTCAGCTTGATAGTGCCATTGGCTTCAAAACCAGCACGATAACCGCCCCAAGGATCACTACCTTGGCCAGTCAACTTGCTTTCCAATGTCACCGGTTTAGTGACACCATTTAATGTCAGGTTACCCACGACCGAATAACCTTCTGCATTTTTCTTAACGTCGGTCGACTCAAACGTTGCCTGTGGGAATTTACCGACATTCAGGAAATCTTTACTACGCAGATGTTTGTCACGCTCTGCATGGTTGGTATCAACACTATTGGTATTGATCACCACATTAACTTTATCAGCGGCCGGATTTTTCTCATCAAAAGTGAAAGAACCGTCAAAATCATTAAAACTGCCGTATAACCAGCTATATCCTAAATGTTTAATCCTGAATTCGATAAAGGCATGCTGCCCTTCTTTATCGATTTTATATTCGGCGGCTACGGCACTGCCTGCGGTAAACATCAGTGCACCTACAGCCAGGCCCAACAGGGTCTTATTAAACATATTTAATTCTCCATAATACAGTTGGTTAATCGGTGCTACGTCCCAGCATCCGCTTAAGGGTTACATCACCATCAATAAAGTGGTGCTTAATCGCGGCCAGTCCATGCAAGAGTGAAAGCACGACGACTGCCCAAGCCAAATAGAGATGTACAGTTCCGGCAGTATCTGCCTGGTCAGGTAGATTGGTCAGTGTTGCAGGGACATTGAACCAACCAAATACATTGATTGGTTGCCCATCTGCTGTTGAGATCAAATAACCGCTGAACATGATACAAAATAGGACAATATATAAAATCAAATGCGCCAATATCGCGCTTACCCGAGTTAAGCGGCTATAACTCGATAAGGGTTTAGGTGGCGGCGAAATAAAGCGCCAAATCACCCGAAATAACATCACCGCAAACAATATGCATCCGATGCTTTTATGTATTTCAGGTGCCTGGTGATACCAGCCATCGTAGTAGCCCAGAGTTACCATCCATAAACCCAGGGCAAACAATGCATACACCGTAAATGCCACTAACCAGTGGATAGCAATAGTCATGCGCCCGAACTGCTCCCTGGTATTTTTCCAAAGCATAATGATTCCCTTTTGCTCAATTTACAGAGCAATAGTCAAACATTTCGAAACATAAAATCAACACTTATTTTATATA
>NZ_JAZGQA010000267.1:0-4415 GCF_048593855.1 Yersinia sp. 2542 StPb PI | reverse complement strand
ATATAGGATAAGTAGGATTTGGAATACAGTCTTGCGCGGTCATATTGCTCGTATTACCAGATCGTATTTGTATCTATTCAAAGGCCTGCTTAATGGCCACTCCAGAAAAGGTATGGTAGATGGAAAAGAAATTGAAGGCTGTGATCCCTGTTGCCGGGCTTGGTACCCGAATGCTGCCAGCGACTAAAGCGATCCCAAAGGAAATGCTGCCGGTGGTGGATAAGCCTCTGATCCAATATATCGTTAATGAATGTGTGGCCGCCGGAGTAAAAGAGATAGTGCTGGTCAGCCATTCCTCTAAAAATGCGATAGAAAACCATTTTGATACATCATTTGAGCTGGAAGCTGCACTGGAATCACGTGTTAAGCGGCAGCTATTGCAAGAGATTAAAAATATCTGCCCGCCGGATGTCACTATCATGCAAGTGCGCCAAGGCCATGCCAAGGGCTTGGGGCATGCGGTATTATGTGCCCAACCGATGGTGGGTGATAACCCATTTATTGTGCTGCTGCCAGACGTTTTACTTGATGATTCAACAGCAGATTTATCTAAAGAAAATCTTGCCAGTATGATTAAGCGCTTTGAAGAGACCGGGCGTAGCCAGATCATGGTGGAGCCGGTGCCTAAAGCTGATGTTTCCAAGTACGGTATTGCTGATTGTGATCATGTGGCTTTGTCTCCGGGTGAAAGTACCCTAATGACGGCAGTGGTAGAGAAGCCCTCACTTGCTGATGCGCCTTCTAATCTTGCCGTGGTTGGGCGTTATGTATTGTCAAAAGACATTTGGCCGCTGCTGAAGAAAACGCCACGCGGGGCGGGTGATGAAATTCAGCTTACTGATGCCATTGCGATGTTAATGGAGCAAGAGGATGTTGAGGCTTTTCATATGACCGGTAAATCGCACGACTGCGGGGACAAATTGGGTTATATGAAAGCCTTTGTCACTTATGGCGTGCGCCATAACACCGAGGGCGAGAGCTTTACCGCCTGGCTGAAACAGCAAATTGACTAACTTCAGCTTAGCGGCTGAGTAGGAATAGATTTTAAATTCGCTTCAAGAAATCAGTAGGTTAATTATGACCAAATTGAAAGCAGTGATCCCAGTTGCCGGTTTAGGTATGCGAATGCTTCCCGCGACTAAAGCCATTCCAAAAGAAATGCTGCCTATTGTCGATAAACCATTGATCCAATATGTGGTCAACGAATGTGTTGCTGCTGGTATTAAAGAAATCATTCTGATAACCCATTCTTCGAAAAATGCGGTAGAAAACCATTTCGATACGTCTTATGAGCTGGAAGCCATGTTGGAAGCGCGTGTGAAACGTCAGCTATTGGATGAGGTACAATCTATCTGTCCACCGGGTGTGACTATCATGCATATCCGTCAAGGGCATCCTGAAGGTTTGGGGCATGCGGTGTTGTGTGCCAAACCGCTAGTAGGTGACTCACCATTTGCGGTGTTGTTGCCAGATGTCTTGATTGATGACGCAAAATCGGATTTAACCCGTGATAATTTGGCTCAGTTGGTTAGACGTTTCGAAGAGACCGGTACGAGCCAAGTGTTGGTTCACTCGGTCGAACCTGAGGCGTTATCGAACTATTCGGTCATTTCTTGTGAAAAAGCGGATCTGGCACCGGGTGAAAGTAGCCGAATTAACGCAATGGTTGAGAAACCGCAAAGTCCGGCTGACCTCAAATCCAATCTGTCGGCAGTAGGGCGTTATGTCTTATCTGCGGATATTTGGCCAATGCTGGAAAAAACCAAGCCTGGTGCTTGGGGCCGTATCCAACTGACCGATGCCATTGATGCTCTGGCTGCGATTAAACCAGTCGAAGGTGTGGCATTAACCGGCCAATCCTATAATTGTGGCGAGAAGCTCGGATATATGCAGGCTTATGTCGCCTACGGCCTGCGTCACCCCAAACAAGGTGCAGAATTTAAAGCCTGGTTGAAAGAGTTCGTGGCATAAGCCAATTTCAGCAGCAATGAAAAGCAATCCATGGGATTGCTTTTTTTGTCTATAAACCAGCCAGGTCAATTGAGTCAAATCGGTTTGCACTTTACCAAAGCAAACGAGTGCGAACAGCAACTGGTCAGTTGTGCTATCTATCGCACCAATCACTACCCAGCTGACATAATCCTGAGTTAACATGTTTCCCACATCAAAAACCTGTTGGCCTCAAGGCCGGTAACAGGTGTCATCCTTCAGACAGGAGTTTTTTAATGTCCAAACAACAGATTGGCGTTGTCGGTATGGCGGTGATGGGCCGTAACCTGGCGCTCAACATCGAAAGTCGTGGCTATTCCGTTTCTATCTTTAACCGTTCATCAGACAAAACCGACGAAGTGGTTGCCGAGAACCCAGGTAAAAATCTGGTACCGAGTTATACCGTGGAAGAGTTTGTTGATTCATTGGAAAAACCGCGTCGCATCCTGCTGATGGTGAAAGCGGGTGAAGCCACTGATAAGACTATCGCTTCACTGACTCCACATCTGGATAAAGGTGACATTCTGATTGATGGTGGTAATACTTATTACAAAGACACCATCCGCCGTAATCGCGAACTTTCTGCGCAAGGCTTCAACTTTATCGGTACTGGTGTTTCCGGTGGCGAAGAGGGCGCATTGAAAGGCCCATCTATCATGCCAGGTGGCCAGAAAGAAGCCTACGAACTGGTTGCGCCTATCCTTGAGAAGATTGCTGCCCGTGCTGATGACGGTGATGCTTGTGTGGCGTATATCGGTGCCGATGGTGCCGGCCATTACGTTAAAATGGTTCACAACGGCATTGAATACGGTGACATGCAATTGATCGCAGAAGCTTATTCCCTGTTGAAACAGTCTTTAGGTTTAAGCAACGAAGAGCTGGCTAGCACCTTTGCTGAGTGGAACAAGGGAGAGCTGAACAGCTACCTGATTGATATCACCAAAGATATCTTCACCAAAAAAGACGAAGCCGGTAAATATCTGGTCGATGTGATTCTGGATGAAGCGGCGAACAAAGGCACCGGTAAATGGACCAGCCAAAGTTCTCTGGATTTGGGTGAGCCATTAACACTGATCACTGAGTCTGTGTTTGCTCGGTATTTGTCTTCTCTGAAAGATCAGCGCGTAGCTGCCTCTAAAGTACTGACTGGCCCTAAAGTGCAGCCTTTTGTCGGTGATAAAGTTGAATTTATCGAGAAAATCCGTCGTGCGTTGTATCTGGGTAAAATCGTCTCTTATGCTCAGGGCTTCTCTCAACTGAAAGCCGCTTCTGACGAAAATAACTGGGATTTGCATTACGGTGAGATAGCCAAGATTTTCCGTGCGGGTTGTATTATCCGTGCACAATTCCTGCAAAAAATCACTGATGCATATGCAGAAAATGCAGATATTGCTAATTTGCTGTTGGCACCTTACTTCAAGCAGATCGCTGATGAATACCAGCAAGCACTGCGTGATGTAGTGTCTTATGCAGTTCAAAACGGTATCCCAACACCAACATTCTCTGCGGCGATTAATTATTACGATAGCTACCGTTCAGCTGTACTGCCAGCCAACTTGATTCAGGCACAGCGCGACTATTTCGGTGCGCATACCTATAAGCGTACTGATAAAGAAGGTGTGTTCCATACCGAGTGGATGGAGTAATCCTTTTAACGGATTACGCTTTGTCTTAATTTTTTTGGCAAAGAGGATTCGATGACTTAAAACAGGTGGAATGCTCAGAAGAGTAAAGCGTCCGCGCCAGGACGGTGCGGCTCGAGCCTCCAGGGATGGATTAATGGCGTCTTTACGATCTGAGTGTTTCTCCTGTCTTACTGCGGGCAACCAAAACTTCAGTATTTGATATTTGCCTTAATAAAAACGCCCTCGATGCTGAGTCGAGGGCGTTTTTTTGCTGATAAGAAAGGCAATCAGGCAATTACTTCTCGTGGCGTTCGCGCAGACGGCCAATCACTTTACTCAGATTCAAATCTTGGTCTTGCAACAACACCAGTAGGTGATAGATCAAATCCGATGCTTCGTTGGTCAACTCTTCACGGTCATTCACTGTTGCGGCGAGGGCGGTTTCTACCCCTTCTTCCCCCACTTTTTGTGCGATACGCTTAGTGCCGCTGGCATACAGCTTGGCGGTGTAAGAACTGGCTGGATCGGCTGATTTACGTGAGGCTAATAACTGCTCTAACTGGTACAGGAAGCCCCAATCGCTGGCCGCCGGGGCGAAGCAACTGTTATTGCCTAAATGACAGGTTGGGCCAACAGGATTAGCCAGAATGAGCAGGGTATCATTGTCGCAGTCAGGATAGATATTCACTACATTCAGCACGTTACCGGAACTTTCGCCCTTGGTCCACAAACGTTGTTTGGTGCGAGAGAAAAAGGTTACCTTGCCGGTTTGCTGTGTCACCGTCAGTGCTGCCTGATTCA
>NZ_JAZGQA010000266.1:0-4493 GCF_048593855.1 Yersinia sp. 2542 StPb PI | reverse complement strand
TGCTCCGATATACGTTATCAAGAAACTATGAAAAACTTAATAGGGTATTATTTCAACGCAATGCCTGAAGAGTATCGTACACGGCTTGCACGCGGACTGGATTAGGGTGGTTTTTATTAGCCAGCATCACGATACCAACCTTCTTCTCTGGGATGAATACAATATAAGCGCCACTACAGGCAAATAAAAACTCAAATTATGTTTTATGTGTAACAAACGAAATTGGGTAGACAATAGGCCTCCCCCAGCAAGTGGGATACATCGTCGGGCTGCGATAAGGCAATTAGCCTGCTATGATGGGATACAAACTGAGATACACACAAACCTTTAACTACGTGTAAATGCAGCAGGAAACGGTCTTTCATTTGGCTAGTTGCCTTACCGGTCAACTCTATGTCTGCAATTCCAATTTTGGGGAGTCTATGGGGTTTTACCTATCGTATGGAACCTAATAGAAGTGGCTCACTCTAGTTAATTGGTGAATCTTTTTGTTGCCTGTAATCTTTGAAATGGTTGTAACACAATCGGCCATACAATTTGGGACAACCAGTGTCACATAAACCAATAGAGGCTTACATTGATTAATTTTAAATCATTGATTTATATTAAAAAATAACAAATTCATTGCGCCTTCACAGGCGTCGCGAAACGATCACAGGATCTTGTCGGGAAATACGCAGGGCAACCGTGTTATACGGTTACAGGCAGTTTTTGGATTTTACACGCCATCTCGATGTCACGGTAGCAGGCGGAAAGACTGCATTTTTGCTTAGTCAAAAAACGCCTTTGCAGCAGGTTATGGATAAGTCGTTCGACGTTTTCTGATAAACGTACCTTACCTTTGCCTCCTGACGATTGTCCTGGTGCCAAATCTGTTATCAGGCCGTTCCTCGCCGGACTCGTTGGTTCAAAACATAAACTTGCCGCCGGGATAGATTGAGTTCTCTGGCGGCCTCATCCACGGCCTGATGACCGACGATGTCAGAGAGGCCAGAGGGGCGATATTCTGCATCCTAACGCGTGCCAGCTCCCAGTCAGTCTCCGATGGCAGATTCTGCAATACGTGTTTTTGTGACCGCCATACCCACCCCTTATGGTCGTGCACAGGAACATTAAGTATAGTTGCGTTTCGTGCATATGATTTCAGATCAAAAACTGTCAGAAGTGATATGCACAAAGGTCCCCGAAGCCAGCAAACTGGTGCAATCGTCCTATGAAAATGACAAATGGGAAAATCGCCATAATTTAGACTATGACATTAGAGTATACCTAAATATCATAGATTTCGGGTAGGATGAAATTCATGTATATCTTTGTATTGCTACTTTGAATTAAAAAACTAGCTGGCACATTAAAATGGATAGACTTATAATGAATGTAAGATTATGTCTTACATGAGGTGTTTATGGCCAGAACAATGACAGTAGATATTGGTGAGGAACTTCGCGACTTCATAGACTCGCTGGTTAACTCAGGTGATTATAGAACTCAAAGCGAAGTGCTCCGTGATGCTTTGCGTTTATTGCGTGAAAAGCAGGCCGAATCCCATTTACAATCATTACGGGACTTATTGGCTGAAGGTGTTAGTAGCGGTACGCCAGAAACCTGGAACAAAGACGTATTTTTGCAGCGAATAAAGAAAAGGGTTAATCTGAATGAAAGAGATTAATCTGACACCGAAAGCAATTGAAGATTTGGAGAATATTTGGCTTTATGGTCAGATACAATTTGGCTTAGCCAAAGCGGATGAATATGTCGCTCACTTTTCTGACATATTTGATATTTTGGCCAGACATGAAATTGGTACACAACGATCTGAGTTAGGTGAAAATATTTTTTCTCTTCCTATTGAAAAGCATGTGATTTTCTTCGTTCCATCCGAGTCTTCTATCACTGTAATTCGTATTCTTAATCAATCACAGGACGTAAATCGTCACATTACCTGGAGATAGAACTCCATCCTGAGTACAGGGACTGAAAGATGCCCTGATTACTCATGGCCCAAAACCAAACAATATCGCTAGTTTCAGAAACGTTATATCAAAATCCTTTTATGCTGCTCTATATCAAGATGTAGCGACCTCATCCCTTAAGAATATCTCAGATTTCGCGTAGCGCAATCGGCATTCTTGTATACGGACTCATTCTGAAATGGGGATCTGAAACTAAAGATAAAAATCCTCTTGTCTTTAAGTAAATATTTTACATAAACGTCTATATGTAGCATTATTGTATATATACTTAAATGCTACATGTTGAGGTTTTTTGTGTCGGTAAATACTAAACAAATCTATAGAGTGGCCGAGCGCTCTGAACATATGCTCACTCTTCTGACCAAACAGATTAAGGAACAAAAGGAAGAGCTGGAAGAAACAACTTATTTCCAGACTTATGCCAAGGCTGCTGTTGCCAAATTACCTAAATTGACACGTGCAAGTGTTGACTATGCTGTCACCGAAATGGAAGAGCAAGGTTACACGTTTTTGAAGAAACCGGCTGGAACATCTATAAAATATGCAATGTCACTGCAAAATATTATAGATATATATCATCATCGTGGTGTTCCTAAATACCGTGATCGCCACGATGAAGCCTTCACTATTTTTGTTGGTAATTTGAAAGGTGGTGTATCGAAAACAGTAAGTTCGGTTTCACTTGCTCATGGATTACGTGCCCACCCTCACCTACTTTATGAAGATTTAAGAATTCTGGTTATAGATCTTGATCCTCAATCTTCAGCTACAATGTTTCTAAATCACTCTCGTTCTATTGGGGCTGTAGATACAACCTCTGCTCAGGCAATGCTACAGAATGTCACCCGCGAAGAACTTCTGTCTGAATTTGTCATTTCTTCTATTGTGCCGGGCGTTGATGTTATCCCTGCTTCTATTGAAGATGCATTTATTGCATCGCAATGGAAAGAACTGTGTACCGAACATTTGCCTGGCCAGAATATCTATACCGTTCTTAAAGAGAACATTATTGATAAAATCAACAAGGATTATGATTTTATCTTTATTGATAGTGGCCCACATCTCGATGCTTTCCTGAGTAATGCCATTGCTGCATCTAACTTGCTTATGACTCCGATCCCCCCTGCTCAGGTCGATTTCCACTCCACTCTAAAATATCTCACTCGTCTTCCTGAACTCATTGAGATGATTGCAAAATCAGGGGCTAAGTATCCCCTTCAGGGCAATATAGGATTTATGTCTAAATTGCAGAATAAATCTGACCACAAGCTTTGTCATAGCCTGGCCAAAGAGATATTTGGGGGTGATATGTTGGATGTGGCCCTACCACGGCTTGATGGTTTTGAACGATGTGGCGAATCTTTTGATACGGTTATTTCCGCCAACCCCTCTACCTATGTTGGTAGTAGTGAGGCATTAAAAAATGCTCGTGCGGCAGCGGAAGATTTTGCTAAAGCTGTATTCGATCGCATCGAATTTATTCGGATGAACTGAGGTAACCCATGACAAAAAAACGCCCAACCATCGGCCGGACATTTAGTGGTTCTCCTTTGTCCAATATATCAACTGATAATTATCGTCAAATTTTCACTCTTTCCTCAGGGAAAAAAGCTGTATTCATGTTTGAAACCATTCCGGCAGAGGATATTGCTGAACGTTCATTTGTATCTCTGGCCACAAATGGCAGAGATCAAGCGGGTGTCACGGAGGAATCACTTCAGGACATTATCAGAACCATTCGTCTTCAACAATTTTTCCCGGCAATTGGACGTATAATTGATGGAAAGATTGAAATTCTCGACGGTTCACGTCGCAGAGCTGCCGCATTGATTTGCCATGTCGATCTCAATGTCTTAGTTACTCAGGATGATATTGATATGGATGATGCGAGAAAACTCGCCGCTGATATTCAAACTGCAAAAGAACATAATTTACGTGAGATTGGATTAAGGCTTTTACTTCTCCGTGATTCAGGCATGAACCAGAAAGAGATAGCCCAATCTGAACGCTTATCTCCCGCGAAAGTTACCCGAGCTATTCAGGCCGCATCGGTACCATATATGATGTTAGAGCTTTTTCCTGTTCAATATGAACTAACCTATCCAGATTATAAATTCTTGCTCGATATTGATGAACAATTACGGCTGCGTAGCCTCGAACTAGAGACATTTGTTGATTTGGTAAGAAAACAAATAAAAACAATTTCTAATGCAAGTGAGCTAGTCTCAGATGAACTTAAAAATGAAATAATAAAGTCGTTTCGACATGTTTTAGATGGGATTTTAGCTAAACCTGAAAAGCAGACTGCTGCTGTTGAAAAATTGTGGGACTTCGAAGAAAAAGATAAGTATGCCCGAAAACGCATAAAGGGACGTGCTTTTAGTTATGAGTTTAGCCGTTTGCCAAAAGAGTTACAGATAGAACTTGATCGATTGATTTTGCACACAATGAAGAAACATTTATCACAGTAATTTTTTCAATTAAGTGGCGATTTCAGCCTGAAATCGTCACTGAAATTAG
>NZ_JAZGQA010000265.1:0-4528 GCF_048593855.1 Yersinia sp. 2542 StPb PI | reverse complement strand
GTGACAGTCACCAGATGAAGAGAGTGAGCCGTCAGAGCTGGGGTGGGATATATTCAATTATTTTATATTTAATGCTAATAAAATTTATTCCATTGTGATTTTCGGTTCGATGCTGGGGATGGAAAACAGCAAATATCCACGTAAGCAGTATTATAAAAAGTGTTAGCTGAAATGTTAAAAACCAGTAAGAAAGCGCGATAGGCCAGTATAAAAAAATAGAGCAGAAAATACGATGACCTTCAACAAATTTCAGCATATTTACGCATTCTTTATGAGCAAGCGTTTCAAATATGTGCGACAGGTTCACCCTTGATTAAAAATGGCTTGCCATCGAATACAGAGTATGTGATAACGCATATGGGTAAAACGAGGTACAGTTCTGTATATGTGTGGCATTTTCAGTAAAGAAGTTCTGAGTAAAGACGTTAGCGTTGAATACCGCTTCTCTGCCGATCCTTATCTTAGTGCCTCAAGCAGTAACGACTCTAGTTTGTCTATGTAAACGCCTACGGGCGAGTTAAACAATCCAAAGGAAATACTCAAGATGGCAAAGATCAAAGGTCAAGTTAAGTGGTTCAACGAGTCTAAAGGTTTCGGTTTCATCACTCCAGCTGACGGCAGCAAAGATGTGTTCGTACACTTCTCTGCAATCCAGGGTAATGGTTTCAAAACCCTGGCTGAAGGCCAGAACGTAGAGTTCGAAATCCAAGACGGTCAGAAAGGTCCGTCTGCAGTAAACGTTACTGCAATCTAATCAGCTCTTTTGCTGTAAAAACCCGCCTTTGTGCGGGTTTTTTCGTATTCAGGGTGCGATAAATATTATCTATCCGTTAAGGCAAAATAATTAAGCCGGAATGTTGATTACGGCCTTTAATCCCTGGATGGGTTGGATCAATCGCTTGCTGCTGGCTGGTTCGGCGGAAACTGGTATATTTGAAGTGACTTTTATTATCATCATCATGTTGAATAGTCGTACAAATAGTACAACTGCCTACATGATCGACTTGATGAATTCCTGCACTTCGTAATTGGTGTTCAGCAATGGCCGCTAAGTTGAGGTGGCGAAAACGGGGTGAAATGATATTTTTAGCCAGTGGTAATTTATTAATAAACCTTTCGACCAACACCTCATTGACTTCATAGCAGCAAGACTGTGCGGCAGGCCCTATGGCTGCAACCCAATTTACAGGGTCATCATCGCGCGCAATACGCTCAACCATCTTTAAGATAATGCCATCAAATAAGCCCCGCCAACCGGCATGAACCACCGCAATGGCTCTCCCTTGTCGTTGGCTAAAAATGATTGGCAGACAATCAGCCGTCAGAACGGTCAATAAAATGCCTGCTTGAGTGGTATAGAAACCATCGGCTTCACCACACTCTTGTCCCGGGGCGGTCACATCGATAATCGTAGTGCCATGAACCTGCTTTTTAATGGCTTGTGAAGCCTGATATGGCAAGAGGCAGGAAGGTAGCAGGGCCGATTTATTGCCAAAACCATGGCAGAGGGTGGTGATCCGGCTAAGTTGTGGTGAAAAATCAGTCATAGAACCTACCTAATGAAGAAAAAGAACGCCACTCAGTGTAAGCCGATTTTTAAGTTATTGACCAGTCACCTTTTCTTTTAAATCGCCGTTAGTGAATTGTTGCAAAATAATGCATCTTGTATCACTGTTTTGGCACCCGTTAGTGTCTGGGATAGGGTTTAATGGCAGCTATGATGCACGCTATTCTCCAGGGTTGATCTTAATGATTCCTAAACCAAAAACTGACAGTAACAACTTTATTCGTTGGCGCTTTGGCTTGTTGTGTAGTTGTATTTTAATGTCACTTTTTGGCCTGCTGGCACGGGTTGCCTGGCTGCAAGTTATTGAACCGGACCCGCTGGTAAAAGAAGAAGATATGCGTTCAGTGCGTGTGGTGGCAACACCCAATACACGCGGTATGATAACTGATCGTGGCGGGCATCCGTTGGCGGTCAGTGTCCCGGTCGAGGCCATTTGGGCTGATGCCAAAACGGTACTGGAAAAAGGCGGGGTAGGTACTACCGAACGCTGGCAGGCATTGGCACAGGAACTCAATATGCCAATAGGCCAATTAATCAACCGTATCAATCAAAACCCCAATGCCCGTTTTATCTATCTTGCCCGACAAGTTGAACCTAATGTTGCTGAGTACATTCAACGCTTGAAACTGCCCGGTATCGCGACCAAAGCGGAGTCACGGCGTTTTTATCCGTCCGGTGATGTGGCGGCCAATTTAATTGGTTTCACTAATATAGATGACCAGGGTATTGAAGGCGTAGAAAAGAGCTTTAACTCGCTATTAAGTGGCACGGCTGGCAGTAGAGTGGTACGTAAAGATCGCTTTGGCCGAGTGGTTGAGGATATCTCTTCTACTGATAGCCACCCGGGACAGAATGTTGAACTCAGTATTGATGAGCGTTTGCAGGCTGAAACATCCCATGCGCTGACCAATGCTGTCATGTTTAATAAGGCTGATTCTGGCTGCGCAGTGGTTATTGATATTAATACTGGCGAAGTCTTGGCGATGGCCAACTATCCCACCTTTAATCCGAATAACCGCGCCGCCACGGCGGAAGAGAATTTTCGTAATCGGGCTATCAGCGATATTTTTGAGCCGGGTTCGACAGTCAAACCGATGGTGGTAATGACCGCATTACAACATCATCTGGTAAAGCCAGACAGCGTACTGGATACCCATCCTTATGTGCTGAGTGGGCACCAAATTAAAGATGTAGGTTTTTATCCCGCGCTATCGTTGACCGGCGTATTGCAGAAATCAAGTGATGTTGGCGTCTCTCGCCTGGCATTGGCAATGCCGTCTTCGGCATTAATGGAAACCTATGCGTTGTTTGGTTTGGGAAAACCGACTCAGTTAGGCCTTACCGGTGAAAGTAGCGGGTTAATGCCACAGCGGCAACGCTGGAGTGATCTGGATCGCGCTACCTTCTCTTTCGGTTACGGCTTGATGGTGACGCCGCTGCAACTGGCTCGAGTCTATGCCACCATCGGCAGCTTCGGTATTTATCGGCCATTATCGATTACTAAGGTCGATCCTCCGGTGTTAGGGCTACGGGTATTCCCCGAGGCTCTGGTGCGGCAAGTGGAACATATGATGGAAAGTGTGGCGCTGCCCGGCGGTGGCGGAATGAAGGCGGCCGTCAGGGGATACCGGGTTGCCGTTAAGACGGGGACTGCTAAGAAGATTGGGCCAAATGGCCAGTATATTGATAAATATGTGGCTTATACCGCGGGTGTCGCGCCTGCCAGCCAACCCCGTTTTGCCTTGGTGGTCGTGATAAACAATCCGCAAGGCGGCAAATACTATGGCGGCGCGGTTTCTGCCCCGGTATTTAGCGATATTATGGGGCAAATTTTGCGCACCATGAATGTTGAACCTGACGCTATTCCAGCAGGGATGGTACACCATAGCTGATATTCGACCGATTTATGGTGTTAAACAGTGGCTTGCAACGGTGGAAGTGCTTCTTTAGACTAACGCCGTGTCTGTCCGCGATTCTGGCGGTTATTTGTCTGTCATCTGGAAATCAACCATGTCTTATCAGTGCCCCCTTTGTCATCAGGCTTTGCAGCTTAGCGTGCAGCAGTGGCGTTGCAGCAATAATCATCAGTTCGATTGCGCCAAAGAGGGTTACGTCAATTTGATGCCAGTGCAGCACAAGGGATCGAAACAACCAGGAGATAGCCCGGAGATGATGCAGGCCCGGCGGGCATTTCTTGATGCGGGATATTATCAGCCCTTGCAGCAGCGGGTTTGCGAGCTTCTGGATGCCACGTTACCACTGGATGCCACCATGTTGTTGGATATCGGTTGTGGTGAAGGTTATTACACCGGCGCTGTGGCAGATAGGTTAAATCGGCGGCGTCAAATGGCTGTTTTCGGTTTAGATGTGGCAAAAGTCGCCGTAAGGTATGGCGCAAAACGCTACCAACAGGTGAGCTTCTGTGTAGCTTCCAGCCATCGCTTACCTTTTGCCCATAATTCGCTTGATGCGGTATTAAGGATTTATGCACCGTGCAAAGCGGCGGAGTTATCACGTACCGTGAAACCTGGCGGGATTGTGGTTACTGTTGCCCCTGGGCCGCGTCATCTCTATCAGTTAAAAGCACTGATCTACCCAGAAGTACAACTCCACGGTGATGCACAAGAGCACCTTGAGGGGTTTGACTTGCTGAGTTGCGAAAAACTGGCTTATGAAATGAAACTTCCGGGTAAGCAGAGTTTTAATTTATTGCAGATGACCCCTTTTGCCTGGCGGGCATCAATCGAGATGGGGCAGGAGTTGGCTGCGCGGCAGGCATTTATCTGTGAAACTGACTTTGTCATTGCGTTGCACCGCCGCAGAGAAGAGCCTGCGGCTGAAATTGCAGCCGTGAGCAGTGACCAATAGTCTATGTTGTTAGCCTTGGCCTGACAGTGTTCGGGCCACGAGTCTTATATAAATTATATCAATCCAGATTTGATTTTTAATAATCACCAATAC
>NZ_JAZGQA010000264.1:0-4636 GCF_048593855.1 Yersinia sp. 2542 StPb PI | reverse complement strand
AGCGATTTTATGTACATAGTCGAAATGATGATAAAAATAATATCTGTCAAACAATATAGATATGAATTTGCAATTATTCTGTATTCATTCTTTGGCCGAAAACAAGTAATATCATTGTCGTAAACAAAGCGTGATTAGGTTACTCCCTTATTTTTGGAGAATTTTCTTTGATTAGCGTTCTTCTTGTTGATGACCACGAACTGGTGCGCGCAGGGATTCGACGCATTCTTGAAGATATCAAGGGTATCAAAGTAGCGGGCGAGATGCAGTGTGGTGAAGATGCGGTAAAATGGTGCCGTAGCCATGTTGTTGATATCGTTTTGATGGATATGAATATGCCCGGTATCGGCGGGTTGGAAGCAACTCGTAAGATTTTGCGTTTTTCTCCAGATACTAAAGTTATCATGCTAACCATCCATACTGAAAACCCGCTGCCCGCAAAAGTCATGCAGGCTGGTGCCGGTGGGTATTTAAGTAAGGGGGCGGCACCTCAGGATGTTGTTACGGCTATCCGTGCGGTTCATTCGGGGCAACGCTACATTGCTTCTGATATTGCGCAGCAGATGGCCTTGGGTCAGTTGGAGCCTCCAGCCGAAACGCCTTTTAGTTGTTTGTCAGAGCGTGAGTTACAAATTATGCTCATGATAACGAAAGGCCAAAAGGTGAACGACATTTCGGAACAACTTCATCTGAGTCCGAAAACGGTGAACAGCTATCGCTACCGGATGTTTAGCAAGCTTAATATAAGTGGTGACGTTGAATTGACCCATCTGGCCATTCGCCACGGTCTGTTTAACGCGGAGACGTTGTCTAATAGTGACTGATTGTTTCGATTCTAAAGAGTTTTTGAAAACTGTCACCAGCCAACCTGGTGTTTACCGTATGTATGATAAGACGGGGACAGTTATTTATGTTGGCAAAGCAAAAGACCTCAAGAAACGTCTGACGAGTTATTTCCGTGCTCAGGTTGCCAGTCGAAAAACAGAGACCTTGGTTAAGAATATTGCTCAAATTGATGTGACCGTGACGCATACAGAAACGGAAGCACTGCTGCTTGAGCATAACTATATCAAGCTTTATCAGCCGCGTTACAACGTACTGTTGCGTGATGATAAGTCATATCCTCTTATTTTCTTGAGTGCGGATACTCACCCGCGCTTAGCTATTCATCGCGGTGCTAAGCATGAGAAGGGTGAGTATTTCGGCCCGTTCCCAAACTCTTATGCTGTCCGCGAGACCTTGGCATTATTGCAAAAACTTTTTCCAGTAAGACAGTGTGAAAACAGTGTCTACCGCAATCGTTCACGGCCTTGTCTGCAATATCAGATTGGCCGTTGTTCAGGCCCCTGTGTTGCAGGGCTTGTGAGTGATGATGAGTACCAACGCCAGGTTGATTATGTGCGTTTGTTCCTCTCGGGCAAAGACCAACAGGTACTGACACAACTGATTTCCCGGATGGAGGAAGCCAGTCAATCGTTGCATTTCGAAGATGCGGCACGTATTCGAGATCAAATACAAGCAGTAAGGCGAGTTACTGAACAGCAGTTCGTTTCGGGCGACAGTGAAGATCTTGATGTTATCGGTGTGGCGTTTGATGCCGGATTAGCTTGTGTTCATGTGCTATTTATTCGACAAGGGAAAGTGCTGGGAAGCCGGAGTTACTTCCCGAAAGTTCCTGCCGGGACTGAGCTCAGTGAAGTCGTTCAGACCTTTGTTGGGCAGTTTTATTTGCAAGGAAGCCAGGGGCGAACACTCCCAGGTGAGATCTTGCTGGACTTTACTCTAGAGGAAAAGGATCTGCTGGCTTCCTCTCTTTCTGAGTTGGCCGGAAGAAAAATTCAGATCCAAAGCCGTCCTCGGGGGGATCGAGCGCGTTACCTTAAACTTGCGCGCACAAATGCCTCTACTGCGTTGATTACTCGTTTATCGCAGCAATCAACAATACATCAGCGAATGAAAGAGTTAGCCAAGATTCTTAATCTTGATGAGATCAATCGTATGGAATGTTTTGATATCAGCCATACGCTGGGAGAGCAGACTGTCGCGTCTTGTGTCGTATTTGATGCAAATGGTCCTGTACGTTCGGAATATAGACGCTACAATATTAGTGGCATAACGCCTGGTGATGATTATGCGGCGATGTCTCAAGTGCTTAAACGTCGATATGGTAAGGCATTAGATGACAAAAAAATTCCTGATGTTATTTTCATTGACGGAGGGAAAGGCCAGCTGTCTCAGGCTTTTGACGTGTTTGCTTCTCTCACCGTTGAGTGGGATAAGCAAAAACCATTATTGGTCGGCGTTGCTAAGGGAAGTGATCGAAAAGCGGGGCTGGAAACATTGTTCCTGGAGGCGCAAGGGGAGGGGTTCTCGTTGCCACCAGATTCACCAGCATTGCATTTGATTCAACATATCCGAGATGACTCGCATAACCATGCAATCACCGGACATAGGCAGCGTCGTGCGAAAGTAAAAAATACCAGTGCATTAGAAACGATAGAGGGAGTTGGCCCTAAACGGCGGCAAATTTTGCTGAAGTATATGGGGGGACTGCAACCTTTACTGAATGCTAGCGTCGAGGAAATTGCAAAAGTGCCGAGTATTTCACAAGCATTGGCAGAAAAAATCTACAATGCATTGAAACACTGAGGCTAATGTTGCACCATACTCATAATATCCACCCCAGCCAGATAGTTATCGTAGCATTATGCAATTGAATATACCGACTTGGCTTACCCTGTTTCGTGTTGTACTCATCCCATTCTTCGTTCTGGCGTTTTATCTGCCATTCGTTTGGGCTCCGATGGTTTGTGCCATCATATTTGTGTTTGCAGCAGCAACTGATTGGTTTGATGGCTTTTTAGCGCGCCGCTGGAAACAAACTACCCGTTTTGGGGCTTTTCTTGACCCTGTGGCGGATAAAGTTATGGTTGCCATCGCATTAGTGCTGGTTGCTGAGCATTATCATGTCTGGTGGATCACTCTACCGGCGGCAACTATGATTGCCCGTGAAATCATCATTTCCTCCCTGCGTGAGTGGATGGCTGAAATCGGTAAGCGCAGCAGTGTTGCGGTGTCATGGATTGGTAAAGTGAAAACCACGGCTCAAATGGGTTCGCTGGTTGGCTTACTTTGGCGCCCAGACCATAACGTTGAGCTCGCCAGCTTTGTTCTTCTCTACATTGCTGCGGTACTGACATTCTGGTCAATGTTTCAATATTTAAACGCTGCCTGGAATGATTTGCTCGAACCTTGATCGAAGCGCCGCAAAAAGCAGCAAACGAACACATTAGTCAGATAATTTTATTGACTCATTGCGTCAGGTAAGTAGAATGCATCGCATCAGACGGCAGCAACGAAATGTCGAAAGATAGCAAAAGAATCAGTAAGTTCTGATGTTGCGGGAATAGCTCAGTTGGTAGAGCACGACCTTGCCAAGGTCGGGGTCGCGAGTTCGAGTCTCGTTTCCCGCTCCAAATTAGTAGGTTGGCTTAAGGCGAACCTCAGCTGTAAAGGCAAAGAAGAATAAGGCGCGTTGGCAGAGTGGCCATGCTACGGATTGCAAATCCGTCTACCTCGGTTCGACTCCGGGACGCGCCTCCAGTTTTCCAGAGCCCGGGTGGTGAAATCGGTAGACACAAGGGATTTAAAATCCCTCGGCTTATGGCTGTGCGGGTTCAAGTCCCGCCCCGGGCACCATGGAAAATATTCTAAGTAAAACAAAGTAGTATGAGTATGTCGTTAACCGCCGAGAGGCGGTTTTTTTGTGTCTGAAATCACACTTAGGAAGATGATTTAGGAACATAAAATTCAACTAACGCATAAAAAATCACTTCTTCTGATTACCTACCACTGGAACAATTTTTATTTTCCTGACTCTCTGAATTGATCCTTGCGTAATGAAAGCACATCAGCCTGTCTTGCGAGGCACAAGTACGCTATCTCCATTGCTGCCCGCACAATGTCAGGCGCAGCTTTATACAGAGCGTTATATTCTTCATCTGTAATATAGCGTTCCCTGGATCCCTCTTTAAATTGCTTAACCCCCTTACATGGATTCCCTTTCACAAATCCCCGCTCATACCCCCAACGATAAACTCGCGAGAGGAAAGTTTTCTCACGGTTTGCTTGTGTTCTGCTGGTCACCCCGCGTTTATCCATATATTTCCTGCTATGTTCAGGTCTTATATTGTCTGGTTCCATTCTCCCGAATACTGGCAATAGCCCCTGTATCACTTTGGCTATCGCTCTGTCGGTCTCAGAATAGGCCCGCTGTATATCTTGGTCGGGGATCCGTGTATTGATAGCAGGATACTTGATAGCAACATTAGCATCCTGTAAGAGTAGCCCACCGCATAAGTCAGCCGAATTAATCCAGTTGTGACTCCCAGAATCCGCATTAACTGAATGCGAGGTACCTGAATTCGTTGGTACCACTTGGGGCGATAGTGGGCTGTATGCGTTGGCTTTGAAGCGTGAGCTGCGGATTTGTAAAGGGCGGCTCGATGAGGTTATTAGCTGGCGGCAGAATGCCACCCGGAAGCAATGAAAAAGGATCGTATATTAAAGTTATATAAATGGAGTTAATAACTTGTAAATAAAGGCTTGATAGCGTCAGTTTTTAACTGTATAAAAA
>NZ_JAZGQA010000263.1:0-4644 GCF_048593855.1 Yersinia sp. 2542 StPb PI | reverse complement strand
GTTTTCTATAAATTAGATGAAAATACTATTTTGATTGAACAATCCCAGGGGCATCCTATTCATAATTTTCGTTTATTAACACGCAGTGATACATGATGTAATCTCCTGAAATATATTTGTAATGTTTGACGAGTAATGTTGGTATATTAATTATCGCCGGTGTAAAAATAATGTTATATCACATCAGGTTGTTTGTTATAAGGCTTCTCTCTCATGTTAAAGGATTAGGCCCAATCTCCGATGGAAAGTTCGGTATATTGTTTGGTCTAATACTCGTTATTAGCCTTTTCTCCTTATTGCAGTTATTTTCCATCGGGTATTTATCTCATATATTGGATAGTACCACCGTTAATGTTGAAAAAACGCACTATAGCCATCAGCAAGAAGTGTTGATGGANCGCGCCAGAATGGAGCTATTAATTGCTAGCGACAAATTCAATCGGGCCGGTATCTATTATATGGAGGACAAAGAGACCGGTTCTGAGGGGAGCTGGCATAGTCTTTTGAATGAAGCACTGCAATCTATGCAGCAGTCACAGCAAAATTATCGTGAGTTATTACTTCTTTCTGTTCACGATAAACGACCAGAATTCATTGCATTAAAGGAAAGCTATCAGCAGTTATATCAAGGTTTGACTGAGCTTGGGCAGGGGTTGTCAAAGAACAGTAACATTGATCGGTTTTTTGAAGTCCCGATACAAGGCTTTCAAAGTGATTTTACCGAAAAGTATTACCACTATTTGCAGCAAAGTGAGAATAATCGGGCTGTAATGGATAGCCAGCTATTATCGTCCTTATCGTCAGCAAAGCAGGGGGTTATTACAGCGTTGGCGGTATTGCTGTGCCTTGCCTTTTCAGTTTGGCTCGGTGTTACACGCTTAATTATCCGGCCACTTAATGACCTTATTTCCCATATTAACGTTATTGCCGCCGGTGATTTATCACGCCAGATTACATATTCATCGTTTACCAGCCGTGAGGCTGGACAATTGGCTGATAGCATATGCCAAATGCAACAAGGCTTAATTGTCTTGGTGAGTCAGGTTCGCGCAGGTGCAGAAATCATCCTGACAGGTGTTAATCAAATCGCCGCAGATAGCCATCGTCTTGCTGAACAAACACAGTCGCAAGCACAATCACTGGCCGCAACAACACAAAGCATGTATCAGCTCACTACCCGGGTAAAACAGAACACGATGAGTGCCGATCAAGCCAATCTTCTGGCTAATGAAACCAGCGTTATCGCCCGTGAAGGCGGGGAAATGATGTCTAGCGTCGTGGTATCAATGGCTGATATTTCTGCCGGTTCGCAGGAAATAACGGCAATTATTACGCTCATCGAATCGGTGGCTTTTCAGACCAATATTTTAGCATTAAATGCTGCCATTGAAGCAGCGCACGCCGGTGAGCATGGGCGCGGTTTCTCCGTTGTAGCACGAGAGGTTGGCTTGTTGGCACATCAAAGTGGCAATTCCGCGCTGAATATTAAGCGGCTTATTCATAATTCATCCAGCTCTATCTCCACAGGGAGCGGTTTGGTCGCGCGGTCAGGTGATAACTTACGGGCTATTATTGATGCAGTTAAAAAGGTGACTGATTTGATGGCGGAAATATCTGCTGCATCACACGATCAGAGTCAAGGTATTGAGGGGATAACCACACAAGTGGGGATGATTAATGAAGTGACAAAATTGAATGCTGAGTTAGCCCAGCAATCCACCGGTGCATCGGAGGTATTACAAAAACAAGCATTCCAGCTCAATCAATCTGTTGCTCGTTTTTGTTTACCTACTACTGGGCGGCCGGCTCAAGGTTGTTATGAAGCGGCCCCTGCCAATTTTTAGTGCACCAGCATACTTTTCAGCATTTTGGCCCAGCCAATTGGATCACCGTAATATTCATTTGCGGGTAGGGCGGACAGTTTTCCCTGCCTATCTTGTAGCACAAAGGTCGGGAAACCATGTCCATGTACCCTCGCCAGTAAGGCGCGGCTATCAGCAATATGCTGAGTCGATGCTGTCTGGGCGGAACTGAACGCGTTGATAAATGCTGTCCGGCTTAAGCCAATATCAGTGGCAAGTTCAATTAATACCGAGCTGTCGGCGATACGGCGGCCCTCGACATAATGAGCTTGCTGGATATGATGGAGCATATCCGCGCCTTGTCCGGCCAATTGTTCAGCCGCTAAAATGGCGGCAATAGGTGGCGTGGAATCCATAATCGCTGAAGTATCATTCAGCAAGTGATTAAAATAAGCCTCACCAAACGTTTGTCCGGTGAGTTCGGCAATACGTTTGTCATGAGGCATCACATAACCACGCCATTGGCTATCTATCTGGCGACGATTCGGTCCAGACATCATCCCACCACCGTGCAGTACCAGTGTCAGATCAGGAATGCTTTGTGCGGCTTGCACCAATGGCGCTGCGCCATAGCACCAACCGCATAAAGGGTCGAAAATGTAATGCAAAGTTAGCGGGGTCATTATGTTCTCCTCTTCGTCCCCGTCACCATTCAAGTTACCGCCTTCTGGCACTTTGGTTGATGACAGGGTAATGCCGTACTGATTAATTTTAAGCGCCGCTTATTGTGGCCATTTCATCTCGTTTTTCAGTACCTTAGCACTTAACTCCAAGCTAGATTCATCTTTCAACTCTGGATAGTGTTTTTTCATCGCCGCAATCAGTTCTGCGGAATCCTTCGCCTTAGGAATCTCTGTATTCAGTGTGGTTAAATAGTTCTGAGTAAAGGTCACTGATGCCAATGTTTGTGGCGCGTTATCGAGATAATGCCCAGGAACCACGGTCACTGGTTTGAGTGCTTTAATCTTTTCCAATGTTGTTAGCCAGTGCTGGCGTGATTCTGCGGTTTGAGTATCCGCGACCCATAAATGGATATTACCGGAGACAGCGACACCGCCAACAACCGCTTTCAAGGATGGGATCCAGACAAATGTCTTTTCAGGTGATGGGCCGTCTAGCCCTTCAACATCAATTTTTTGCCCATCGATAGTGAAACTCTTGCCCTGTAGTGCTTGTGGAATAATGATTTTGCCAGGGGCATTTTCTTTTAGAATCGGTCCCCAATAGGCCATTTTACCGTCTTTGGTCGCTTCTATTTCTTCAATGGTCTGGGGTGTGGCGAGTACTTTGGCTTGTGGGAATGCTTTTGTGATGACATCCAGACCGAAATAGAAATCAGGATCGGCTTGGCTGATATAAATGGTGGTCAGTTTTTTGCCACTTTGCTGGATTTTTTTCACCAGTGCTTCGGCGTCATTGCGCTGAAATTGCGCATCAATCAGAACCACTTCAGTTTTGCCGCTGATAATCTCAGAAGAGACTGGGAAGATGCTCTTTTTGCCTGGATTATAGACTTCCATTTTGAGTTGTTCGGCAGCACTTGCGTTTGCTACGGCTGCGAAGGTTGCCAGACCGGCAAAGGTCATTTGTAATAGCGTTTTGTTAAACATAGCGGTTTTCCTGAGGATGACTGGGGTATGGGTTAGATAATAGATTGCATCGTTCGATAGAAAAACCTGATAATGAGCAACTGTTTGTTGCTTAAATCGAGCTAATCATGGATAGGATCACTGCTGCTGAGGTTTTTGTCGCGATTGTCGAGCGTGGCAGCATGATTGCTGCCGCCGAAGCATTAGAGATGTCACGGGCGATGGTGACACGCTATCTGGCTGAGATGGAGCAGTGGGCGGGGGCGCGGCTGTTACATCGGACAACACGAAAACTGAGCCTGACCCATGCTGGCGAAACCACCCTTGAACGTTGCCGACGTATGCTTGAGTTTGCCCAAGAGATGGATGTGATTGCAGGGCAAGGTAGTGATGAATTGCGCGGTTTATTGCGAATCAGTTGTTCTCAGTCTCTTGGGCAGAGTGCTTTGGTGATTGCTGTCACTGACTATTTACGCCGTTATCCCCAGGTCGCGGTTGATTTACAAATCAATAACCGGGCTGTCAATCTGGTAGAGGAACGCATTGATTTAGCATTGCGTATAACCAATGAGTTAGACCCGAATTTAATTGCACGGCCACTTTCCATGTGCCATTCCGTTGTCTGTGCCTCTCCGGCCTACCTGTCAGCCAACGGAATACCCAAAACACCCTATGATTTGGCGGTACATAACTGCCTGACATACTCATATTTTGGCAAAAGTTTGTGGCATTTTGATTTGCAGGGCGAAAAATCAGCCGTTGCAGTCAGTGGCAATTTGAGTGCCAATGAGTCAGTAGTTTTGCTAAGTGGTGCGTTGGAAGGGGCGGGGATTACTCTGCAACCCAGTTATTCTGCTGCCCCCTATATCGCCCGAGGCGATCTGGTCAGCTTATTACCGGGTTATCAGCCGCAGGCGATGGGTATTTACGGTATCTATACTTCGCGGCGGCAAATGCCAGCAACATTAAGGACAATGTTAGATTTTCTCGTGGAGTGGTTTGCAACCAATCCCCATTGGCTTAACTCTGCTTTCTTGACGCTATAGCGGTGAGTTACATTCTCAAACATATTTTTGTGATCGGTGATGCCTATAAATTACTTTTTATTTCATAGCATTATACGTAGCAAATGCTGCCTTTTTAGTTACTCCGCTATTTATAACCTTGTTCACTACTAGTCAGTATTCCTCAAC
>NZ_JAZGQA010000262.1:0-4684 GCF_048593855.1 Yersinia sp. 2542 StPb PI | reverse complement strand
CTATAATTAGAGATTAGAATCACCGAAATAGTACTTTGGGCATCGGCAGCGTGGTTCTTGTTTATCTCGTCTTGGGTAATCATTTGGAGTCGATCGGTGCGAGTGAGGAGCAGTGAATTAACTCTGCGAATCCCAAGATATAACGATTTACGGAGAGAACATGACAAAATCAGTGATGATAGTTGATGACCACCCGGCTATTCGTGTCGCCATTCGTGCATTACTATCACAAAGTAACGAATTTTCAACCATTTACGAATCGGTTGATGGCAGTGAAGCCTTAGAGATTTTAAAAAACAACCCTGTTGATCTGGTTATTATCGATATTGAGTTACCTAACTTCGATGGTTTCTCGTTGTTGAAAAAACTACAGCAACGTGGATTTACAGGCAAATCATTATTCTTGTCCGCCAAGAATGAGCAAGTTTTTGCGGTACGGGCATTACAGGCCGGTGCCAACGGTTTCATCAGTAAAAATAAAGATATTAGCGAAATTCTTTTTGCTGCACAGAACGTATTACGTGGGTATTCTTTCTTCCCCTCTGAAACGTTGACCCAATTAGCCGGGCAACCTTCCAGCCATGATCCTGTCAATCGGGCGCGGTTGTTGTCAGAACGAGAAATTAATGTTTTACGTTATCTGGTGAATGGTTTGTCAAATAAACAGATTGCCGACGAAATGTTTATCAGTAACAAAACTGTCAGTACCTATAAAACCCGCATCTTGACCAAGTTAGGGCTAAGTTCCGTAATTGAACTGGCAGATTATGCACATACCCATAATTTGGTATAATTCAGGCGGCTCTGGTTTACCACGGGCAACCTTATCTTTACCGAGTAGGTTCTCTTTGCGAATTCTTCTTTACTGTTTGCTGTTGCTTAGCGGGCAGCTTAATGCCGCAATGATGACCGGTCGTCAGGGGTGCGATACTGGGCAGCCATTGACGATACACAGTATCGCTAATAGCTACAGTGAAGATCTATTACTGACACCTTCCACGGACACTCGCCAATCAAGCCGGCGCACGGTGAAAGTGGGGGTGGTCATGGATGCCAATACTCCTTTTGTCGTTAACCGTGATGATAATGCCATTGAAGGTATTGTTGCGGATTACCTGAAAATAATCAGTGATGCCAGCCAATTATCTTTCCAGATGATCGGTTATTGCGATTACGGGTTAGTTTTGAATGCCTTGGAAAATGGCCAGATTGACTTAATGGCCGGGACACCTATGCCCCCTCAGCCGGGGCTGATAGCTTCCCATGCCTTCTTTACCAACCGGCATGTCGAAGTTCGCAGCAAAAATTGGGACCCGACCAAACGTACCCACCCAGAAACGGTGGCTATCGTTAATAACGAGCCACTCTCCCCTGAGTTTTTATTTAATTATCATGCCGATAAAATTGTTGCCTACCCCAACCAATTGCAGGGGTTGTTGGCTGTCGCCTATGGTAATGCCGATGTCTTTGTCGCGAATGCCACAACAGCTAACTATCTGATTGATCAGTTACAATTGCTGACGTTGCAAATTCGTAACTTTACCCCTTATCACCCTGCCCCTTACACATTCCTGGCGAGGGAAAGTAATCAAAAGCTGATTGACTACATTAATCAGATTTTAGAATTATTACCTACCCGCGCGACCGGTGATATTCAGCAACGCTGGTTTGGTAGCAAACATCATTACAATATTGATGCCAAATTACTGTTGACCGAACAAGAGGTGAGCTGGATTCAGCACCATCCGGTGGTGAGTTATGTCGCCCCACTTGATCTGGCACCACTGATATTCCGCGATCGTCAAACCGGACAAATAGCCGGTTTCTCAGTCGATCTTATCGATATTATCGCGCGCCGAACCGGGATTAAATTTGAACCGGTCTATACCAAAGATACCGGTGAAGGGGTGCGTGATTTTATCGCCGGTAAAACCGATTTACTGCCGATTGTAGCCGTTCGCAACGGTATGTATGGTAACAACCTTTACTCCTCACCAGTAGCTCAATCCTTATGGGGTATATTGACGCGCGAAGATCGCCTGGATATCAACAATGTGGCAGATCTGGCAGGAAAGCGCGTGGGGATACAAGCCGGTAGTGCTTCTGGCGGGATTATTGGTAACCCCCTGTTAGCCCAAAAGATTACCTTTGTCCAAGCCCCGGATACCATGACACTGGTGCGTTGGTTGCAGCAAGGTAAAGTGGATGCTGTCGTTAAGAATATGATGACCGCCAACTACCTGTCAGCTCAGAATTTTAGCCCGAATATAAAAACGGTCGCGGTTGCAGGTGAAGAACCACTGATGATGGCATTTGCCATCCGCCCAGACCTGCCCGAATTAAAGGCCATTATTGATAAAGTAATTGAATCTATTCCACCAGAAGAGTTAGACAACTTAATTAGCGAATGGAGTACCTTCAAGCCTAAGCCAATAAGTTTTGATGAAGACTCATCAGATAATGAATGGCTGATGATGGCGTTGAAAATAAGTTCAGGGCTATTGTTGGTCTTCGGTTTATACCTGTGCTATCTGGTGTTCAATAAGCGCCGCCAGGCCAAGTTGCTACATGCCCGTTTGCTACAACAAGAATCGATTATCAATGCATTGCCCTTTGCGGTCTTTATTCGTACAACCAATGCCGAGTTAGCCGTTTATAACAGCCACTTTGCTGCGGCTCACCAAGATAAGCTTCACGATTTGCTCAATCAGGATATTGAACAAGCCAACTGGCCGATGACCAGTCCGCTTGATCGCGAGATAGATAAATACTGTCGTTATGTATTACAGGACAGAAAACCACAAATGGTGGATTTATCCCTTGAAATCAATGGTGAGCTACGGGATATCTTCCTGTGGATTATTCCACTGGACAATGCCGAACGCAGTTTACTGGGCGGCTGGCTGGACATTAGCCAACGTAAAACCGTTGAGCGTGAGTTAGAAGCGGCCCGTGTCGAAGCCGAAAGCGCCAACCGGACCAAGAGTACGTTCCTTGCCACAATCAGTCATGAACTGCGAACGCCAATGTACGCCATCATGGGCTTATTGGAGCTGGAGATCCGCAGCTCCCAGCCGGTTGATAAAGATACACTGGTTACCGTGTCCAAATCAGCTCAATCGTTGATGTTACTGCTTGATGACATCATCGACTCTGCCAAAATTGAAGCAGGCCAACTGAGTGTTCACCCTGCGGTGGTAGATTTCCGCCAGGAAATGGAACGGATGCTGACTATCTATCAACCCATCGCCGATGAGCGTGGGCTTCGATTCTCGGGTTGGCTGGATGACCAAATCCCTCACCTGCTGATGGCAGATATGCTCAGAGTGCGACAAGTGATGGGTAATCTGTTAGGTAACGCGTTGAAATTTACCGAACAAGGTAGTGTTTCAGTGGATGTGACTTGGGAGCCGACAGATGATAAGCATGGCGTAATGAATATCGATATTACCGATACCGGTATTGGTATTTCTCCAGCGGCACAGGCAACGCTGTTCCAACCCTTTAGCCAGGCGAACGAAGGTAAATCACCCCGTTTTGGTGGCTCAGGGCTAGGGCTTTGGATCTGCCATCAATTGATTCATAAAATGGGCGGACAAATCAGCTTGGAAAGCCAGCTCGGCAAAGGCACCAGTTTGTTTATTACGTTACCACTGGAGATTGCCACTGCTGATGATTTACCGCCAGATGCGACTATTCTGCATGCTGATGAAAAGCAGTTAGACCAGTTGAAAAATCTGCGTGTTCTGGTGGTGGATGACCTTCCGGCCAACCGCCAGTTACTTCAGCAGCAATTGGCCTTTATCGGCATCGAACAGGTGATGAGCGCAGAAAATGGCGCAGAAGCCTGGAAAATATTGCAACATTACAGTTTTGATATCGTCATCACCGATTACAACATGCCGCTGATGAATGGCTATGAACTTGCCGCCCATATCCGCAATAGTCCGGCAATGAAGGAGATGATAATCATTGGCTGTACCGCAGATGCGCGGGAAGAGAGCATAACTCGCTGTTCTGATGCTGGTATGAATGATTGCATGGTTAAACCGGTGACTATTGACACCTTACGCACTGTTTTGCTGCATCAACAGATTGTCGGTAACGATGTCGAGGCGAATTATCATCACACTACCGGCGACGATGGCATCAATGCGATGGAGATGAGCCATCAGGAAAATAGGGACTCAACCGCGGACAACAGTGAGCCCCCAAAAACGCAACAGCCCCCTATTGTCGCAGCACAAGATAAATTGACATCGCTCTCGGGTGGCAGAGCTGAGGTAGAGTTGCAGTTATTACAATCGTTGCTGGAAAGCAATGTGCAGGATACTGCCGCGCTAACGAAACTGTTTGACCATCTGATAACGGATGATAGCAGTACGAATGCTAGCGATATTTATAACGAAATGGCAACGTTGGTGCACCGGATCAAAGGCGCGGTACAACTGATTGATGCGCAAGATCTGGTAGATTGTTGTATCAGATTCGAATCCCTGTTACTCGCTCATGATAGGCCAGCCGTCATTTCACTTGGAGCAGACTATCTGAAACAGTTAACGGAGACTAATCAGTTATTAGTTAAGCTGGTTGCCTCATACGCCGAAATAGATAGCGATACCCCCGATTAAATAAATATTTAAATAGTGCTTTCATCTAAAGCCCGCCAGACATACTTGGTGGG
>NZ_JAZGQA010000261.1:0-4722 GCF_048593855.1 Yersinia sp. 2542 StPb PI | reverse complement strand
TTCTCAAGGCGATATGGCANTAGATGCTAAAATTATTGATAATATTAGTAAGTATGATAATCCTGGATGGGTTACAGGCCCTGCACAAAATGCTGAAGGTTCACATGAATGGAAGCAAGGCTTTATAAGCCTGGTATATTATAACGCAAAACTCTCAGGTTCAATTCCAACGTGGATTGGTGATTTTAAATTAACTAAAATGGCCGAAATCTCATCCGGCGGTAATTTAAACATTAATCAAAAGAACATTTATAGTACTAAAACGTTAAATAATACAGGTGGCATTATTCAATCAAGTAAGGATATGATAATATCTGGAACTGTTAATAATGCACCAGAATATAATGAAATGTCATTTTACTATTATTTGACGGAGACGCTGAGTACCCCGATTGAGCTGGAGGTATATAGAAAAGTGATAGGTGGCGATTCTGGTTATGCTCAGTTTAATACGCTATATCAATTGCTGGACTTTTATTTCGGTGATGGAAGTCCGGAATCTGTCTCAGGGAAGGGATCATATATATATGATACTCAGTCCAACAGTTTTAATAGCTTAAAAGAAATGGCCAAACAGAGTGAACAATTAAACAGTGTTATGAAAAGATTGTTCGGCGATGCGTGGTTATCTGATAGCCAAGAGAAGCTATCACAAGATTGGGCCAGGGTAACGGGCTCCAATAATGCTTCTTTGAAAGATTTAAAAGATTATGGTTTGTCGGATAATAACGGTGGGATTATCGCAGGCGGTAATCTGACTCACAATGGTGGAGCATTTAACAATGGGTTATTCGGTGCGAAACTTGAAGGTGAAAAAATAACAGTTGCCATCGGTGATAAGGAGGTTGTGGTAACTCAAAATCCTTATGAAATTAATATTGGGTTGAAAACAATTGCCGAACTGACGAAAGGATTAAGTACCACAAAAACCTATACCGAACTCGCTAAAATTCAGGGGTTATTTGTTTCTAACCAGAAATGGAAAGATGTTGATTTCACTGCCAAGGTCGGGGATGGTGCCAGTAACCCTATTTATCCGTTTTATGAAACTCGAACTGAGATGATTGATCAGAGCCTTTTCTTTGGTTCGCAATATTTCTTTGACCAAATTGGCTATATACCAGAAACACCTGTTTTGGTTGTGGGCGATAATTATTTTATTAGTGAAGTTATTCGCCGCCAATTAAATGAGTCTGTAGGGACATTTTTCAGTGTGCGCGATGGTGTTGATGGCACCGAGTTGGTTGAGAAATTAATGTCCAATGCTGCAACTGTTAATGGAGTAGAAGATTTTACCGTCGGTAAAGCTTTAACTGATGAGCAGATTGCCGTACTGGATAAAGATATTGTTTGGTTTGTGACAGAAAATATCGATGGTCATGATGTACTCACACCTAAAATTTATTTCGCAACAACTACGTTAGAACAATTAGAAAGTGGCCGCTATGATGGTTCCGCCATAGTCCACGCTGGCGGTAATATGGATGTTGATGCATCCTCCTTTAATAATGTTAATGGCCAGATCAGTGCCGGTGGCAATATTAATATTCAATCAGAAGGCAATATTAATAATAGTAGTGTGGGCATGAATGGTGGTATCACTTCAGGTGGAGATTTATCATTGGTCTCCAGTGGTGGTTCTATAACTAACAGTGGCGCTGCTCTTAGTGCCGGTAATGATCTCACTTTACAGGCAGATAATGGTTCAATTGAGCTTACTGCCAGCCAAGGCGCTAATGTTTCCGGTAATCAAGAACTTCATTATTATAATGATGGTGTCACCGCCGGTGGTAGCATTGACATGAGTGCCAAAGATATCACAGTTAATGCTGTTGATATTGCTGCGGAAAAAGATATCAGCCTGACTTCAACTGAAGGTGATGTCACCTTCAATAATATGTATGAGGTTGAGGGGAATTATGAATACAGCCATAAATCTACGGGGATACTAAGTCACGAATCGACAGAAACTGTCAGCTCAAGTGCTACGAGTGTTGATAGTTCGGTCAACGCCGGCGGCAAGTTTACCGTTAATTCCGCGAATGATATTGTTCTCAAAGGTGGTGAATATAATGCCCAATCGGGTGAATTGAAGGCTGCTGGCGATGTAGACATCCAAACATCACAAGATTACAGTTATTCTGAAACCACGGTTGAACGCACTGATCTAAAATTTGGTGCAGGCGCGAGTGGTTTTGGGCAATCGGCAGGTTATGATATTAGCGGTCTGGATGGGGAAAGTAGTAGTACCAGCACCGGTGAGCATAATAATCTTGGGTCGGATATCACCAATGCCGGGTCCAAGCCTGGTCGTGCTCCAACATCTTCCTCTGGTAATTTCCAAGCCGGGTTAGAAACCGTCACGACGGTTGATACTGAGCAAACGACGACAAATAATAATGCTTCACTTAACTTTACCGATTCTATGACATTAGAAGCGGGAAACACGGTTGATATCGGCGGTGGTAATTTTAGCACTGAAGGTGCGTTGACTATTGTTGCCGATGAAGTAAAGTCTACAAAATATGAAGATGAAGTGATAACAACGAGTGAGGAAACCGTTTCGTTTTATGGCGTAAAGGGCGAGGCTCATAGTTCAGTGGCTGATGCTGCTGATAAAGTCGGTAATTTGGTTGAAAAGGGCAATGACGGGCAAGAAATTGATGCCGGTTTAACGGCGGCAGAAGTGGCAGGTAGTGCTTCTAACCTTATGTTTAATGATTTGCTTGGCGGCTCAGTCTCAGTTGGATTCGATACCACGACGACCAGTAGTTCATCGACGACTAAAAGTGAAAACATCACTAATATAAATGCCGGCAATGTATCAATTACCAGTAATGGCGATACCACGTTAAAAGGTGTCGAATTATCGGCAGACAGTGTAGAGATCACTACTGGCGGTGATTTGAATATTTTAGCCGCCGAGTCCTCAACTGAGAGTTGGTCGCAAAAAGATACCCACTCAGCGGGCGTCAGTGCCGGGGCTTCCGCCGCGCCTACAGGGGCTGGCGCGGGAGTTTCTGTTGATTACCATGGCAGCAGTTCAACCTCAACTGGCTCAAGCCACACATATACTAACTCCAACCTTAATAGCAGTGATATTAGCATTAACACTGGGGGAGATATGACTTTAGCTGGCGGTAATATTCAGTCAGAAACCGCAAACCTTAATATTACTGGCGATCTGAATGTGCAGAGCGTGCAAGATACGGTCAATAACCAGACTAATAGTAATGAGTGGGGTGGATCAGTCGGGGTTGCTGTTTCAACCAATGGAGGACTTATCCCAACATTGGCTGGGAACTACGGCCAAGGTGGCGAACATTATGATTCGAAGACTACAGGGACCCAGACCGGTATTAATACCACCGGTGAGCTGAATATCTCTACAGGAGGGGACCTCAATCTTACTGGCGCGCACATTGTTTCTGATTCCAAAACCGGTACTGTAGATGTTGCAGGCAATATTAACGCAGTCGAGCTATCAGATACTATTGATCAAGATGGTGCTTACGGTGGTGGCGGTGGTGGTATTTCTAAAACAGGCTTACCGACAGTCAATGGCTATTACAACACTGTGGAAAAAGTGGAATATCAGGAAGATCAAAAAGCGACCATCGATGTTGGTAATATTAAAGGAAATGTACAAGGTGAACTGAATACCGATGGTGAAAAACTTTATCAAGTAAATGTTGATAAAGTTACAGCATCAAATAGTATTTCATTTACTGCTGGCGGTTTATCGAGTTCAAATAAACCGGCAAAAAATGGTAATACATCAAAACCACCGAAAACCGCGCCGGTGAAAACTGACAAACCGACACCACCGAAACCGACTCCGGTGGAAACGGACAAACCGACACCACCGAAACCGACTCCGGTGGAAACGGACAAACCGACACCACCGAAGCCCACTCCGGTGGAAACGGACAAACCAACACCACCGAAGCCCACTCCGGTGGAAACTGACAAACCGACACCACCGAAACCGACTCCGGTGGAAACGGACAAACCGACACCACCGAAACCGACTCCGGTGGAAACGGACAAACCGACACCACCGAAACCCGCTCCGGTGGAAACTGACAAACCGACACCACCAAAGAATCGACCATCAAAACCAGTGAAAGGTGAGGAGAAGCCAAATCATATGAGCCCTAGTTATCCAGGTTCTAAACTAGGTGGTGATTTCAAAGGTCATTTACCAAAAGATGATAAAAACTCTTCTCGATGGATCAAAAAAACTGCCACAGGAGATGAGCCAGTATCATACCCTAAGCCATCCGAGATTCGGCAGTCTACACCGCCGTCTAAAGCGCCAGTTTCTTCGGGTAAGCCGCCTGCAGAAAGCAATCCAAATCATATGAGCCCAAGTTACCCAGGCTCGAAACAGGATGGTAGTTTTGTTGGTAGTTTACCTAAAGATGATGGTACATCGTCAGGTTGGATCAAACACCCGACAATATCAGTGCCAACGGATTCGTCCAAACGATAGCCTAGACTAGGTCTATCGAGATAATACTAACAACAGGCTGCCATTACTTTGCAGCCTGTAATTTAACAATAGGATCTATTTATCCAATTCTTTCTACCGATGCTGAGTTTTAAAGGTGATATAACATGATGGAGATGATTCGGTATAATAAGGCTGTTATAAAAGCCGAACAAATTGTACCTACTTAATTATAATGGAATTTAGGATCATCTTTACGAGATAAAAAT
>NZ_JAZGQA010000260.1:0-4887 GCF_048593855.1 Yersinia sp. 2542 StPb PI | reverse complement strand
TCGCGCAGCATCAATGCTTGTGGATCAAACCAACGGCCTTGATACAGCAGACGACCCAACACCCGGCCATTGGCATGATATTGCTCGATAGTATCTTCGTTATGAATACCGGTTAGCAGACGCTCATAAGCGATATGCAACAACGCCATCCCTGGGGCTTCATAAATGCCACGGCTCTTGGCTTCGATAATACGGTTCTCAATTTGGTCGCTCATCCCCAAACCATGACGGCCACCAATACGGTTGGCTTCCATCATCAGCTCAACACTGTCGTCAAACACTACGCCATTTAGAGCAACCGGATACCCACGTTCAAAACGGATAGAGACTTCTTCCGCTTTCACTACCACGTTTTCATCCCAGAACTTCACGCCCATAATCGGGTTAACGATTTTGACGCTGGAATTAAGGAATTCCAAGTCTTTGGCTTCGTGAGTGGCTCCAAGCATATTAGAGTCAGTGGAATAGGCTTTCTCGGTCGACATTTTATAGTCGAAACCGGACTGAATCATAAACTCGGACATTTCATGACGGCCGCCCAATTCATCAATGAAATCAGTATCCAGCCACGGTTTGTAAATTTTCAACTCAGCATTGGTCAACAGACCATAACGATAGAAACGCTCGATATCGTTACCTTTATAGGTACTGCCATCACCCCAGATATTGACACCATCTTCTTTCATGGCGGCAACCAGCATGGTACCGGTGACAGCACGGCCCAGCGGGGTGGTGTTAAAATAGGTCACACCGGCGGTGGTGTTATGGAATGCACCACATTGAATGGCTGCGATACCCTCAGCAACCAGTTGTTTGCGGCAATCAACCAGACGGGCTTTCTCTGCGCCATACTCCATTGCCTTACGCGGAATTGCATCGTAATCTTCTTCGTCAGGCTGACCCAAATTGGCGGTATATGCATAAGGAATTGCACCCTTTTTCTGCATCCATAACAGTGCTGCGCTGGTGTCCAGGCCACCAGAAAAAGCAATACCAACACGCTGATTAATAGGAAGGTGTTTGAGAATAGTTGTCATCAATTAAATCCTGTATGAATTAGGTCTGTCTGGCAAAGGTTTCAATGCCTACATTGATATCGCAAAACCCCTATTCTAGTCAAAGACATTTTGCATATTTATGTATGTTTCATTGCATAAGTATTTCATCACCACCATGGTGAAATGATGTTTCACTAAAATTTATCGCATGTTCTATTATGAGATCTGCAAGGGTTTTTTACCGCGGACAAAACGTTAAAATTTAACGCGGGCAATCACCATGGTAAATCAGCGCATCGGGATGTTTCACCATAGTGGTGGAAAGCGTTGATGTATGCAAATGGACGTGATTCCAGGGACTGTTAAGTTGAAAATCTTTCACGCAAGCGCGTGGTATAAAAAGCGAAAATCCTATCGGGTACTGTTTTGGCGTGAGATAACGCCACTGGCTATCCCACTGTTTATTGAAGGGCTTTGTGTGCTGCTGATGGGGGTGTTTAGCACACTGCTGGTGAGTTGGTTGGGTAAAGAGGCCATGGCGGCGGTGGGGCTGGCGGATAGCTTCAATATGTTGATTGTGGCCTTTTTTGCCTCTGTTGCGCTGGGAACATCGGTTGTGGTGTCATTTAGCCTTGGTCAGCGTAAACGCAAACAAGCACAAACGGCAGCGCGTCAATCGATCTCTCTACTGGTGCTCATCTCATTATTTTTGGTGCTACTGGTGCATTTTACCGGTGAGACGATTATTAATCTGATGGCCAGTCAAGCCGATCCCTCCGTTAAGGCGATGGCGCTGACCTATCTGCACCTGACCGTCTGGAATTATCCCGCAATGGCCATCACCTTGGTGGGTTGTGGTGCACTGCGCGGAGCCGGTAATACCCGATTACCCATGTTCATCAATATTATGATGAACATTCTCAATATTGCTATCAGTAGCATATTGATTTACGGCCTATTTAGCTGGCAGGGTTTAGGCTTTATTGGTGCCGGTATCGGTATCACGCTTTCTCGCTATATCGGCGCGCTGGTGGTGGTGCTAATGCTGATTTTTGGTGCCAATCACACTCTGCGCATCCCGTTCAAAGCGTATTTTATGCCGTTTACCTCGGCGATTATGTTTGAGGTGTTGAGTATTGGTATTCCCGCGAGTGTTGAATCAGTGATGTTTAGCATTGGTAAGCTGATTACTCAGCGTTTTGTGGCGGGGATGGGGACCGAAGTGATCGCCGGTAATTTCATCGCATTTTCAATTGTCGGGCTGATTAACTTGCCGGGCAATGCGCTGGGCTATACCTCGACGATTATTATCGGCACGCGGTTAGGGAAAGGGCAGATCTTGCAACCGATCCGCCAACTCAAGCATATCTTCTGGTTATCGACGGTTGGGGTGTGTTTTATCGCGCTATTATCGATCCCCAGCGCCGGTTTTTTGGCTTCGTTGTATACCAACGAGCCGGGCGTCATTACTGTCGTTAAACACCTGATCTGGATAAATGCACTGTTTATGCCGATTTGGGCCGCCTCTTGGGTGTTACCATCCGGCCTAAAAGGGGCGAAGGATGCCAGTTACACTATGTGGGTGGCACTGGCCGGGATGTGGGGTTGCCGGATTATTGTCGGTTACATTCTGGGGGTGACGCTAGGATTTGGCGTCATTGGCGTGTGGATGGGCATGTTCCTCGATTGGATAGTGCGTGGTGTGCTGTTTTATCGGCGAATGTCCTCTGGCCGTTGGCTATGGCGCTATCGGCCCACAGTCTGACCACTAAAGTTCATTTGCGCCCGTTTGCGGGCCAGCGCCTGGCGACTTTTATCGCATTTTCCAATGGACACAGATGGTCGTTAAGTATGTGCAGCGGCGACGTCAGGCAGTGCTCGGTGTCGCGTTTTTCTCTTAAGTCGAATTATTAAGCATTTTCTCCCAGGTGCCGATAACACTATAAGTTCCACCATGGTGAGAATGAGAAAAGGCAATGGACAGACGTGGGACGAGAGAGCACCGTGCGTGCTGTATTTTCCTGTTCCCGAATGAAAGGGTGAAGCATTAGTTGCCGCTGAGCAGAATGTTATTCCTTATTTTCCGAATGGCTGATATCGCCTTGTTATTGCACATCAACAATTATTTGCATTGGGGAAAGTATGGATAATTTTCAAAAAGAGATTGAAGAGAGAACAAATCTCACCTCATCAAACCGATTTGAACTTTTGTTGTTCCGACTGGGGGTATCTCAAGAAGAAGAGAAATCCGAGTTATTCGGTATCAACGTGTTCAAACTGCGTGAAATTGTACCCATGCCTACGCTGACCAAAGCCGCGGGTATGGCATCTCCGATGATGGGTATTGCGAATATTCGCGGAGAAATCATTCCGGTGATTGACCTCCCGTCTATCGTCGGTTGCGTGCCAAAAACTGGACTAAATATTCTGCTGGTGACTGAGTACGCCCGGAGCACACAGGCTTTTGCCGTGGAATCCGTTGACGATATCGTGCGCCTTGAATGGAGCCAGGTACTGGCTGCCGACGCGGGTGTTAAGAGCCGCAATATTACCAGTATCGCGCGCTTGGATAACGATCCTACCAGCAACCGATTGGCACTGGTGCTGGATGTTGAACAGATTCTATATGACATTATTCCTGCTAATCGCAATGTTCAAATCGACAGTGAGAAGACCAAGGCATTTGAACTTAAGCCAGGCTCAGTCGCGATTGTGGCTGAAGATTCTAAGGTGGCGCGTTCGATGCTTGAACAGGGTCTGAAGATGATGAATATCCCTGCCGTGATGCATATCACTGGTCTGGAAGCGTGGAATAAGATCAAGAAGATGGCCGATGAAGCGCGGGCCGAAGGGGTACCTATCTCGGATAAAATCGCCTTTGTGTTAACCGATTTAGAAATGCCGGAGATGGATGGTTTTACCTTGACGCTGAATATAAAACGCGATGAGTTCTTGAAAAATATTCCGGTGATAATCCATTCGTCATTATCGGGTAGTGCCAATGAAGACCATGTCCGCAAAGTTGGGGCAGATGCTTATGTGGCAAAATTCGAAGTCAACGAATTGGAAGCAGCCATCCATAGCGCTCTGGATTCAAAGAAAGCGATAAACGCGTAACCACCATGATACCTGCGGCCTTTTCCTGCATGCTCACATGAGCAGGAACGGGCCGACTGATCACTCTTGCCTAAAACCGTTATGGCACTGTGCTATTTAACGACCCGCGATACTTCCCTCTACCCACAATTTTAACTCTCGCACATCTTCCCGCGGTGCTTTTTCCTGGGTGGTGACAAAGAAGTATTTCCCGCCCGGTAGCGCCATATCAAATGGGACGGTGAGGATCTGTTTATCGATAAAATCCTTCGCCAGCAAACTGCTGACAATGGCCACACCTTGCCCGGCGATGGCGGTTTGAATCGCGTGGGTTTCATCGGTAAAACGCAGGCTGGCCTCAATATCCAGCGTTTTCGGACCATATTGATCACGCCAATGTTCCCAGTTTGGTGAGGGCTGCGGAATATGTCGGTTCTGGACGTGAAAGAGTGTCACCGTGGTTAAATCATCAAGCTGGGTTAATCCCAGTGTCGGGCTGGCAATCAGCACAAGTGCTTTGGCTGAATTGGCGCGAGTGATTGAACAGCCCTGATAGCATTCAAATCACCAAAAACTTGCTTAGTTTCCTAAGCGGGTTGCTCTAATTCTTCATCACTCACCGCTCCCCTTGGCATAATCCGGTGCGGAGAGGGTCCGATGCCAATCATTTTTCCCACATTTCTTTCTTCGCCAGAAATAGCCAACGGCAACAATTTGACCTTCATCACGAAAACAACAAAACAAAATAAAACAACAAAATGACAGTTTGTGATTTTTAGTTATTCATTATCTA